>JAAEPA010000630.1 GCA_024222475.1 Gammaproteobacteria bacterium
ATCCTACGCGAGAGACCACCGCTATAAGGCGAATATTGGCCATATTTAACGAAAATGAACGGGAAATCCGGCCAACCAGACTTGTCCGTAGTAGGTTGGCCCATTCTCGGACAGCCTCCTAGAAGACTACCCGAGAGTAAGCCGGCATTATCCGCAGTAGTTTAGCTCATTCTCGGAGGGCCACAAAATGTGAAGTATATCTTCTGCAAACCCATCAAGGGTACATGTAAACCGACCAACATGTCGAGTGGTACAATCGGCGTTGGTGACAGGTATTATTCCAGCTCTCTGTGCTTGATTGAAATATTCTTGCTGCTCGCCACCATCTTGAAAAATTCGGTAAGCCGCTCTGTCAAGTAGACCGATCGGTGCTGACCGCCGGTGCAACCGATGGAGATGTTCAGGTAACTTCTGTCATCTGCCTCGAAGTGCGGGATCCATTTCTCTAGAAAGGTTCGTACGCTAACGAACATGTCTTCTACTGAATCGTGTTTTTCTAAAAATTCGATGACTGCGGAATCTTGCCCAGTGAAACCGCGCAGACCGGGTGACCAGTATGGATTGGGCAGGCAGCGTACATCGAACACATAGTCCGAATCCAGAGGAACGCCATGTTTATAGCCAAATGACTGGAATATAAGAGAAAGTGAAGTTTGGTTCTGCTTGGATAGGCGTTTTTTAATCAGTGCTCGCAGCTCATGGATATTGGTCTGTGAGGTATCGATCATCAGATCGGCATAGGAGCTGATAGTGTTGAGTAAAGAGCGTTCAAGACTGATTGCCTCGACTAGGGGAAGGCCTTTATGCGTTAGTGGATGTTTGCGTCGAGTTTCGCTGAATCGTTTGATCAGGGTTTCTACACTAGCCTGTAAAAAGATTATCTCAACATCAATCTCTTGAGCCTTGATTTGCTTTATTAGTTTTGGAAAATTTTCTAAACTCTCGCCGCAACTTCGTGCGTCTATACTTACTGCAGTATTACCAAAACAATCCAAATCATTACTCTTGAACAGGGTTACAAAATTATTAAGAAGATCAAGATGTAGATTATCGACGCAGTAATATTCCTCGTCCTCCAGTGTGTGTAGTGCAACCGTCTTTCCCGAACCGGACAGACCGCTGACGATGACTAGCTTCATGCTCATTGCATTTGACGTCGTTGTCGCGCTGCTAGATCCTCGCCTGCATTGTAACCATTTAGGCGCAGCATATGATTCCTTACCGCCGCCTCTACCAGCACTGCGAGGTTGCGGCCGGGGGCGACCGGCAAGGAGAATATTGGTATATCTACTCCCAGGATATTGTACATTTTCTGTTTGATCTGTAAGCGGTCCTGACGCAGACTATCATTGCTCAAGAGGGGTGTAAGATGCACGATCAGACGCAGATACTTATTTATCTTGATCGCGGCATCTCCATACATCGTGCGGATGTTCAATACCCCCAGACCACGTACTTCCAGAAAATCTTGCAGTAATGAGGGGCAGCTGCCGTTGATCGTTTCGGGGGTGATGCGGGCAAACTCGGGGGCGTCGTCAGCGATGAGACGTTGTCCCCTGGTGATCAACTCCAAGGCGAGCTCGCTCTTGCCCGTTCCACTCTCGCCCGTCAATAATACGCCTAGGCTTAGGACCTCCATAAAGACGCCATGCAGAGTGATCCTTTCAGCGAGTTTCTGGGTGAAATAGTAGCGTAGGTTAGTGAGGATTTCATAGCTGGACAGCTTAGATTTTATCAACGCGATCTGGTAATGATCCGCGAGTTTCAAAAACCTATCGGGAGGGTGTTGACCATCGGTGATCATGATGACAACGGAGCGGCTTTCAAATAGCTGATTGCAGGCATCCCGGAGCCAATTCTTTCTCATCCCCTTGATGTATTTGAGCTCGGTTTTACCCAGTACCTGGGTCTGATTCGTATGTATTAGGTTAAAATATCCAACTAGAGTCGGGCTACCGCTCGCCGTGCTGCGTCTGGTAAAAAACCGTTGTGCCCCTTTATGTCCTGCAATCCACTCAAGGCCAAGACGTTTGGCGTTATCATCGTAGAGTTTTTGTACAGTTACCGATTCAGTCATGGCGGTGGTTCAAAAATTGCTGATTTATCTGCATCGAGCTGCCATTTTCTCACAACAGTAGACCAAGTTCGATCAACTCATAGAACGTATATTTTAACTTCCCTGTTAAAATATATCAGTTCGCGTATCTCGCGGGAAATGGTGAAGTGATCGGTCCCTTTAAGGAATGGATCAACAACAACTTGGTTATTTGACGCTCAGATTTAGTTTGTATTTGGACCATCTGATTGAGTAAAAGCGCGGGAATAGTGGTTCTATTTCGAGCTTTTACGATTGAAGATCGTTCAAAGACGGGCTGAAGATGAGATGTCAAAGGGCTGAGTTATTGTTGGGTCATTCCTAGGCTGAATGCTTTGGGGCCAGATCATCGAACAGTTTCAATAGTGTATTTGAGTCTTGAGCCGTCCGAAGTTCCTTCAATACCTTTTCATCAGAAAACATCTCAGCGAGCTGAGAGAGCAAGCCCAGGTGTACCTCAGTGGATTCCTCGGGTACCAGTAAAGCAAACAATAAGTCTACCGGACCTTGATCCAGGGCGTCATAATCGACGCCTTGGCGTAGTTTCAAAACAGCACCGACCGAATCATCAACCCCTGCTATCCTGGCATGCGGAATAGCGACTCCATGCCCAAGACCGGTGCTGCCGAGTCGTTCACGGGCAATTAGGCAGTCAAAGATCTCGATAGCATTCAGATTGGAGGCGGCACTGGCTAATTGCTCACTGAGAACCTCTAGGGCACGTTTCTTACTGCTTACATCAGGTTGTAGAGCAATGCGTTCTAGGGAGAGTAGGTCGGCGATAGTCATGGTATGCAAACAACTCGGTAAAATTTAACTGAAGTTACGATGTGATCCCTCCGCACGGCGATGGTCCTTTAATTTTTCTTTATGTTTGACGACTTGACGGTCTAACTTATCCACTAAACTATCTATAGCGGCATACATGTCTTCTTCTACGGCATCGGCAAATAGTCTATTGCCGCTTACCAGCATAGAGGCCTCGGCCTTGTGGCGTAATTTTTCAACCGTAAGGATCACATGGGCATCAATAACCTGGGTGAAATGGCGTTCGAGTCGTTCGAACTTCTCATGGACATAGTCGCGTAGAGCAGAGGTAATATCGACGTGATGACCTGTGAGGTTGATTTGCATTACTTAGCTCCTTTCTGTGTTGAAGATATTGGTTGTCTGTTATCTTTAACCGAGATCACTGACAGTGATTTGGATTTATACTCATGACGGATGAGTTTTCAGGAATATGAAGGGCGTCGAATTTGATGTGGAGCAAGGTGTGGGATCAATCACTTGCGGGATCCAGGTATAAACGATCATTCAGTGTGGTTTGGGTCAACTTATCTGGTCCGCAGATCTAAAGGCGTTTACGTTCATTGGATGGGGGGATCGATATGGCCTCACGATACTTGGCTACCGTTCGACGGGCAACGTTGATTCCCTTTGATACGAGTATCTTGGATATTTTATTATCGCTCAAGGGTTTCTTATGGTCTTCATCTGCAATCAGTTTTTTTATCATAGCTCGAATTGCCGTAGCTGAACATACGCCACCGTCTACCGTTCCAACGTGACTAGAAAAGAAATACTTGAATTCGAAAATCCCTTTTGGTGTATGCATGTATTTCTGGGTTGTCACCCTGGAAATGGTGGACTCATGCATTTCCAGTTGCTCGGCGATGTCTTTGAGTACCAGGGGTTTCATGGCTTCCTCGCCATAATCAAGGAATCCACGTTGGTGATTGACGATTGCGGTGGCGACCTTCAACATGGTTTCATTACGGCTTTGCAGGCTTTTTAAAAACCAGCGGGCCTCCTGAAGCTGATCGCGCAGGTAAGTATTATCTTTACTCTGGTCGGCGCGTTTTACCATGCCTGCGTAAAAGGGATTGATACGCAGCCGCGGTGCCGTCTCGGTGTTTAATTCTACCTTCCAGGTGGCTTGGGACTTGTAAACGGTGACATCGGGGATGATGTATTCGGGGGCCTGGTTACTGATCAGGGTGCCTGGCCGGGGGTTTAGCGTCTGGATGAGGATGATGGCCTGCTGTAGTTGCACTTCGTTAAGCTTCATTCGCTTAATTAACTGCTTGAAATTGCGGGCGGCGAGCAGGTCAAGGTGGTCTCGTACGAGAATCTTTGCTGCTGTAAGGTCAGATGTATCCTCGGGGAGTTGCTGCAGCTGTAAAGAAAGGCATTCAGCGAGATTCTGGGCACCACAGCCCACGGGATCTAATCGTTGCAGGAGATGTAGCACGGCCTCGACTTCATCTAATTCGATATCGATCTCCCGGGAGAGGTTCGAATGGATAGACTCCAGGGCCTCCGTGAGGTAACCGTGTTCATTGATGGCATCGATAATGGCCATGGCGATGACCTGATCGGTCTCGCTCATGTTCGTCAGGTGTACCTGCGAAAGTAAGTGGTCTTGCAAAGACTCGCCTACCCCACTTTGATTTTCAAACAGATTCCGCTCATTGTTTTCCGCAGAACCGGAGTAGATACCTGGTGAGTCATAAATGTCTTCCCAGCTTGTATCTACGGGGAGTTCGTCCTTCAGTGTCTCTGTTTGCTCCGTTAATGGACGCTCTTCCTCGGCCTGAGGTTGCTCCTCCTTCTCTGAAACGGGTTCGGATTGCATTTCACCGTCGGTCTTGTCATCGACATCGGCATCATCCTCCAGGGATTCCAGCATAGGATTGTTTTCCAGTGTTTGCTGGATTTCCGTCTGCAGCTCCAGAGTAGATAGCTGCAGCAGACGAATGGCCTGCTGCAGCTGTGGTGTCATGGTCAGCTGCTGACTGATTCTTAGTTGGAGAGAAGGTTTAAGCATTGATTTAACGCGCATTCCGTAGCTAGTAACTCGCTCCCAGAATTAATGGCTAGTCAGTTGTCAATACTATTGTTCGAGGCAACAAACTGCATTAACAGGGTGCAAGATATCCAGGCTCATTTGTTTTTCTGAATTATATTCTATTCAACTCTGTTCGGTTTGCGAAACGGACCTGTTTGGCTACCTTACTGCTGATTATAGGGCATGCAGGATGCTTGGCGCTATGAATGGGTCTGAATTCATCCGTTCAAATGGTGTAAATCACGACATATCCGGCAAGGTTCGTCGAACAGGCTGTCCTTAAAGGCTAAAATTCTCACCGAGATAGACTTCTCTTACTTGTTTATCCTGCAGGATATGTTCTGGTTTTCCCTTGGAAATGACGATGCCATCGCTGAGTATATAGGCACGGGTGCAGATACCCAGGGTTTCCCGAACGTTGTGATCAGTGATCAGGATACCGATCCCGCGGGTCTTCATATGGGCGATGATGCGCTGAATGTCCAATACAGAAATAGGGTCAACTCCGGCAAAGGGTTCATCCAGTAGTATGAATTCCGGCTCTAGGGCCAAGGCCCTTGCGATTTCCACCCGCCGGCGTTCGCCTCCGGAGAGACTGATACCCAGGCTGTCTCGCAGATGTGCGATCTGGAATTCTTCAAGCAATTTTTCCAGCCTTTGCTTGCATTGGACTTTATCCAGTGCGCGGCGTGTTTCCAACACCGCGAGGATGTTTTCAGCCACGTTGAGCTTACGGAATACCGAAGCCTCCTGAGGCAGATACCCCAAACCTAAGCGGGCGCGCGCATGCATGGGCAGGTCGGTGATCGAACGATTGCCCAGCTTGATTTCACCGCGACCGCAGCCAATCAACCCGACGATCATGTAGAAACAAGTGGTTTTGCCGGCCCCGTTCGGGCCTAACAG
>JAAEPA010000631.1 GCA_024222475.1 Gammaproteobacteria bacterium
CTGCGCCGGCCATCCGTAACGCCATATACGATGCCATTAATAAACCACTCTACCGGCTGCCTATGACCCCGGAAAGAGTGTTATCGTCTCCGGATTCCCTAGCCTGAATTTCAATAAGACTTGGGCAGGCCGAGTGCTTTCTCGGCAATATTTGGATTTGGGATTTGGGGTCTGGGATCTGGGGTCAGGCCTTACATTACACATTTGGCAGCCAATATCCTGCGAATCAAATATGCCAAATCGATCAAAACCACATAAGGAGCATGTAATGGCAAGACCTTTATCCCTCTACTGATAAGCAGAGCTGTAACGCTGCACTAAAACTGAACGAACACCGAAATGTCAAATGTAAGGCCTGGCCCCGTGTCGCGCATCGGCATTGATGATAAACATGGCCGATCATTACCCCCGGGATCGACTGTTCAAAACGGTCTTCGGGGGCTCCGATTGGCTATTTTAGAGGGGAATACCCTGCAGGACTCAAAAACATGCTGTTGGACTTACTGACGATAGGACCGCCGGCCAATTTGCCGTACTTGCCGCGCCCTTCGATCCATTCGGGGTCGACCCAAAAATCGTTCCAGGCCTTTTGACGCACACCCATGTCAGAATAGCTGAGGATATAGATAAGACAGTTTTCGTCGTCACCAACTTCGGGGGTCCACGCACCGACAAAGGTCATGCCCAGCCGTTCGAAAATCGGGATAGCCAGTTCTTCCATCAGTTTGTGCAGGATGCCTATTTGTCCGGGCATACAATCGTAACGTCGCATTTCGTAGATCATTTTTCAGTTACCTCAGTGTTTTCGAGAAATCCGACCCAGTCCGTTGGGATCAGGGGTACTAAAGCAATGCTGGTATCACCTCTTCCGCGAATTGCTGAAGAAGTTCCTTTCGCTCCGCCATGGTGTCACAAGGAATGTGCAGGACATTGAAGTGATCGATACCTTGTTCCTTGAGTTTGCCAAGTTTGTCGATCACCTCTTGCTTCGAGCCGACCCAATTGTTTTCGAGAAAAGCGTCCAGGTCCTGGCGCGCCAATCGAAACTGACCATGCCGGGTGTTCTTATAGCGTTCAATCAATGCCTCGCGATCCGCCCCCAATAGCGCTTCGCCTTCGGCGACAACGTCCAATTGGGTGGGGTCGTGGTTCTGTGCCTCCAACAACGGGCGAAGTGCCTGGGCATGCCTGGCCACCGTCAACGCCGGCGCCGTTATTCCCAATCCCCACCGAGCAACCCGTTCGTATGCATTTTCGCCACGGCACGGTACATAAATCGGAAATGGATCCAGCGACGGTTTGGGATACAGGTTCACGCCATCCACACTATGGTATCGCCCATCGAATTTGACATCGATTTCATCACTGAAAAATCGACGCAAGAGTTCAATGCATTCATCCATCATTCGACCGCGATGGGCCTTCACGTCTCGCGGTTTCACGACGGCGAATTCGCCCCGGGACATGCCGAGCCCAAGCCCGAGGAAAAACCGCCCGTCACTGAACCGGTCGATTGTCGCGACCTGTTTAGCCAGGATCACCGGGTCACGAAACGGCGCCAAAATCAGGCCCGTGCCCAATTTGATCCGCTCGGTTCGCGCAAGGCAAAAGGCGATGGTCGCCAATGGCTCGTACCAGTTGGGTTTCTCGCCTTTGGGGATTCCGAACTCGGGCGTCGATGTTATGAAGTCCGTCGCCCAGAGAGCGTGGTACCCCAGGTCCTCGGCGAACTGCACGACTTCGACGATTTCCTGAGGGGTCGCAAAATTCGCTGGAACGAACACACCTTCCCGGCTATTGGGAAACTCGGCATCAAATTTCATCGGTCATCCTTCCTAAGAGGCGTTTGGCCCCGAGAGGGATTGGAATTTGCTTTGCCGCCAGAATGAACCAAGCGCCAGAGATTGCGAATCTGCACACGATTGAGCAGTCATTTTCGCTCTCCTTCTTGTTTTCCCCCGGTTTCCGCCGAGTATCCCACTCTGATTGACAGCTGTCAAAACGTCAACAGCCACCAAATCGTGGCGCATGTGGTACTGTCAACTTAAAAGCCAATCGGTCAAACTAATGGCATGAATAAAACAAACGAATTTTAGTAAGACTTGGGCAGTCCAAGTGCTTTCTCAGCAATATTGCATAGAATAAGCTGTGGGCTAACGGGCGCAAGCCGAGTGATCATCACTTCGCGCAATAGCCGCTCGACATGAAATTCTTTCGCATACCCCATGCCGCCGTGCGTCATTACGGCCTGGGTGCAGGATTTGAATCCGGCTTCGCCGGCAAGATACTTGGCGGCGTTCGCCTGGATACCGCAGGGCTCGCCCCGATCGTAGAGACTGGATGCGTGCATCGCCATTAGCCAGGCGGCTTCC
>JAAEPA010000632.1 GCA_024222475.1 Gammaproteobacteria bacterium
CCCAGATCGTTGGAAGGCAGGGTGGTGAAAAGAAATTTCTGCGTTTTATGGGGTGTGTTTCTCATCTCTTGCCGCTTTACATTAACAAACCCTACCTGGCTGGGAAAAAGTATCGTTCGCTGATGAGGGGGTGGTTTAGAATGGATTTGGTCAATTGTCATCCCTCTCAAGCGCTCCTTCCAGCAATTCAAAAACCGGCTCCAATCCCTCGATACCTGCCGCCTGGATCAATTCCAGGTTACGGATCGCATCTTGGACGACGCCGGGTGCAGCGCAGATTTGGAGAGCGCGTTGGTATTCGGTCAGGGCGGGGGCGAGTAGTTCAGGGCGTTTGTCTTCCTCTGACCAATGCGGTTTACAGACCACCTGCCCTACTAACGCTGTTGCCAACGTGTGATGCGGCTCATACAAACCTGCTGTTTTATCCAGCATAGCTTGGCAACGGATGAAGGTATCTACGAAGGTGGCCTCAGCGGCCAAGTCGTGCTGGTGCAAGAACACAATCCCCAACGCCAAGGCTGCTTGATAACTGGTCCAAGGTACGTTCAAGACCCTAGCCTCTGTACAGCACAGTTGAGCTTCGGGGAGTTTCTCCATAGCCAACAGTACCTTGCCCAGTCTCAGCAAACAACGGCTCTGTTCCCAATCGTCGCTGAGTTCGCGGGCGATGTCCAGACCTGCCTCGTAGAATTCGGTGGCTTTTTCAAGCTGTCCTAAGTCCCGATAGGCACTGCCCAAGTTGCCGAGAAAAAAGGCTTGTCCCGGACGGTCCCCAATTTTGTGAGCCATGATCAAGGACTCTTTGTAGAGATCAATGGACTGTTCAATTTGTCCCAAATCCTGATAGGCATTGCCCAATCGGCTGCGATAGAAACCTGCCGCCCGATGATCGCCTATTTGGTGGGTGATAGCCAATGCTTCCCTGTAAGAATCGATAGCTTGCTCAATCTGCCCCAGACTGTGATAGGCAAGTCCCAGGCCACCAAATCGATGGCCTTCCCTTCGGCGATCACCTTTTTTGCGGGCTATTACTAAAGCCTTTTTGGATAATCTGATGGCTTCAGCAACTTGCCCCTGAGCATAATAGACGTCTCCCAAGTGACCAAGCCAAATACCTTCATTCCAGAAGGGGTCATCAGTCTCGCGAGCAATGATTATGGCTTGTTCAAAAAATTTGATGGCTTGTTCAAATTGTCCCCGATTGCGGTAGGCGAGGCCTAAGTTGCCAAGTTGAGTGCTTTCTTCTAGTCGCCCGTCTTCGATATTACGAAAAATATCTAGAGCGTCTTTGTGAGATTTAATACCATGTTCAATCTGTCCCAAAATACGATAAGCAAAGCCCAATTTTCCAAGTATGATACCTTCTCGTCGCTTGTCATCGATCTTGCGAGCGATGGTCAAAGCCTGTTTTTGGAACTCGATAGCTTGCTCAATTTGTCCTAGAATGTGATAGGCACTACCCAGATTGTTGAGGTTGGCTGCTTGCAAACCAAGGTCTGTCAATCGTCCCACCAACTGCTCGCGTAGTCTTACCAACCGGGCATAGTGACCCCACAGATACAAATAGTCGTTTATCGGTTCCAATATTTCACAAGCTCGATTATAATCCTCGGCACGAACCCTATGCTCAAACTCCACTAACTGCGGCTCCAATTCATCAATTGTTTTCCAATCCTTCTGCGGCTTGCGAAGTTGAGCGTAATAATCAGCGGCGCGACGTTCCAAAGCTTGACGAGTATATGCAGACTCTTCGATCCCTTCCTCTGGCAATTGGCTGTAGGCATAATCTTGGTCGATGGGATGCAGTGCGACCGTCTTGGTAGCCCGGTCTATGCTGATGATATTGGTACGCATTAAACGCCGGACGATACCGGGTACATCCAGGCCCGGCACAAATGGCTCCAACAAATAGTCCACGGCCAGCGGTGGTATCGGCCGCTTGAATACGGCCAATGCTTCGATCACTCGTCGGGCATTGTCATCCAGCCGCTTATAATTTTCCTCAATCAAGGCCTGAACCACATCCTCCTGCTCATAGAACTGCTCCATCACCTCGGCCAGGGAGGCAAAGGGATCGTTGGCCAGGATACCGGCCATCACTTCCAAGGCTCGCGGTACACCGTAGACAAGCTCTACGGCTTGAGCCAATTGTTCCTCCGGGGCGTCCTGCAACCCGTAATCGCCGTTGGGGTCCAACTCACGGAGCAATGCAACCCCATCCGGAGTGGGCAACCCTTCCAGTAATTTCACTTGCCGGTCAAAGCGCATCACCTCCCGGCCAAAAGCCAGGGCCAAACGAGAAGTCACCAGCAGTTGCGCTCCGTGAGCGGCGGTCAGGCTGTGGTCGAAGAAATGTTGCAGGTCTTCATCTACAAGCTGCCCTTTGTCGTCGAGCAGGTCTTCCATATTATCCAGCAGGATTACAAACCGGCCCTCTCTGAGGGCTTCAAGCAAGTGAGACACTTTCTCCTCTGTATCCAGCTTGGGATTGGTCCAGACAGTATTGAGCTTTTTCTCTGACTCACCCCCCAGCATCTTGGCACAATCAAGAAACAATCGTTCCAGGCTGATACCCGCCGTCCGCGTGCTGAGATAAACGATTCCATCCAGTGGAATATCATCATCGGTGTGCGGCCAGCGATGCTGTTCCAAATCCCTTAGCACTTTGCTGGCCAGGGCCGTCTTGCCCATCCCCCCGTGGCCGATGACACTGACCAGGCGGGTAGCAGGTTCGGCCAGCAGTCGCCCGATTTGTTCTAGCTCCC
>JAAEPA010000633.1 GCA_024222475.1 Gammaproteobacteria bacterium
GGCAAAGTCTGCCGCATCCATGGGGCGGCACCTTCCGCCCCAGTGATTTGATGAGCCGCCGAGATATCTAACCCGTGTGTAATCGAGCGGGTAGTAGGGATCGCCAACCACTGTGCCCCGATACAGATCCTGAGATTCTTGTGTCCACTGGTCGGATCCCCCCTCCAACAGAACGATTTTCTCAAATCGCTTCGCCAGTTTTAGCGCGGTTGAGATGCCGGCCGGTCCAGTTCCTACAATGCAAATGTCAAATTCCGAAGTGGAATCGAGCTGAGGAGCGCGAATGATCATCAGTCGTCCGATCTCCGCAGGATCCAGCCGTTTTTGACGCAACAGTCATTGCGCCAGTCAACCACGGGCTTCCGTGCGTCCGAGTCTTTATAACCGCGCAATACGGCGAATGCAACGCCCCATGCGCTCAAAGTGCACACGATGAATCTACGCCTTTTCATGGTTACTGCTTTTACCTCTTTAGGTCGTTTTGAAAATGAGCGCTAAGTTTCAAAAGACATGGCAGATATCTGCCGCAGGGCGATCTATAATGGTAAGTGTAGCGGTGGTTGTCAAGGAACAGTCTCTTCCAATATGAAATGAGTCTGATACGGAGGGAAATCCTGTTCATGATGGGAACCTATGGTGACCTACATGAGCTATGTAAGAAACCATTATGGAATAGAGGTAAGACTAGGCGTAAAGATAGGCAGACGGCTGGGGATTGCCCACCATTTTGGTGTTGTAATACTTGATTCCGTAGTTTTTAGGTCTTGACTTTCTTATTGTGTCTCGTCTATGGTGCGGCTGCACGGTGACTCAGTGACGGTGTTGCCTCCAGCCTGCCCAGATCCAACCCTGCAAGGAACCAACAGATGTTTTTTTGCATCACAACCTCCTTTCGACGCGCTCAGCGCCACTGAGAATATCCTCTCCCTGTTTATTCCGCCGGTTTAGCTACAGTTTCAGACCGCCGCTGACAAATGGTGCAATTCACCATTCACCATTCACCATTCACCATTGGGAAGATGGTTGTGTTCCTGTTGTCACGCCTTAGAATGACAACGATCATTTAGCGCTAGGAACCAATAAGACCCAGAAGAGGTCATCAAGGATTGGATGTAATAGCTGTCAGGGCGTCATCGGCTCTGCCTGAAAATAAAACATGAAACCGTATGAAAAAGGAAAAAGGAATGGGAGTATCGTCTCTAGGGAATAATGGATTGGAAAAATCAAATCAACGCTACAAACCTCGCAAATACCGACTTTCCCCCGTTGGATTGAGATTTGCTACCACGCTGATTTTTACAACTCTTTTGCTGTTTTATACAGCAGTATGCAGTGCCTTACCCTCACTGAAAACCAGCAATAATAATCGATTTATGATCCAAGGCAGTGGCAGCCCTTTTTTTTGGCTGGCGGATGATGGCTGGGGCTTACATAATCGGTTAACCCTGAGCGCGGCAAGCAACTATCTCAATATCCGTAAAGCTCAGGGTTTTACGGTTATTCATACCTGGTTGACATTGGTATGGATGCAACAAAATCTGAATGGAGATCAACCCTCGGATTTGGCCATCAATACGGAAACAATAATGTTTGGCAATTTTATGATCCGGCCCAATTCGCGCCACGCTCAAATGCTAATGCCCACTGGGAAACAGCCGTAAACTCAGCGGGCGCCGATCAGATGCAGCACTTGCGTGATCTCATCGAGTCACGACCATTTTTTGTCCGAACTCCAGATCAGAATGTACTTAACTCCACAGCGGAGCAGGGAGGTTCTCACACCCGACTCCAGGCATCTCGTGCCAGCGACGGCGGATATGCCTTTGTATATAGCACCAATGGGCGCGCCTTTGATGTTGATCTGAGTACGGTTTCGGGGGTCACGGCTGATGCCTGGTGGTTTGATCCCGAAACGGGTGCTGCTATGTCCATCGGTTCATTTTCTACTACGGGAATTGAGAATTTTGATCCCCCTGGCGCCCCAAGTTCTGAAACCTCTTCAGATGGAAACGACTGGGTGTTGGTTCTTGATGATGCCAGTCGAGGATTCGGTCCGCCTGGTAGCGGAAATGGAGGAGGACCTCAGAATCAGGCGCCGACGGTGGATGCTGGAGCGAATCAGAGTATAGCGTTGTCGCAGGTAGCGACGCTGAATGGCACGGTAGATGATGATGGACAGCCCTCGGGAGCCTTGACTATTCTCTGGACTCAAGTGAGCGGTTCGGGGACGGCGAGTTTTGGTGATTCTGGTTCGGAAGACACCACGGCCTCGTTCTCGGCGGCGGGGACCTATGTATTGGGTCTGAGTGCCGATGATGGTGAGCTCAGCAGCAGTGATGAGGTGCAGGTTACGGTCACTGAACCCGGCGGTGCGCCCTTTGGCACCCCACCGAATTTCACGGCCACGGTGATCTCTGGCACCCAGATTGATTTGAGCTGGACCGATGTTGAGGGGGAGACGGGCTACACTATTCGTTGGCTTTTAGATGGTGGTGGGAGGAGGAATTTCAATGTTGGAGCCAACACGACGATATTCTCCCACGTTGGCTTAGAGCCCAACACCAGCTATCGATATCGTATCCGGGCGAATCGCTCGAGCGGTCAAGGAGGCAACTCCTCTTGGTCCTCCAGTATCACAGCGACGACCGGTTCCAATTAATCGCACTGTAATTGAAGCGACTGTAAAAATGCGGCCGGTGATGCGTTACGTTTCAGCGAGGATAGCAACAGTTTGGGTATATCAAACCACGCCGCGTCAGCCATTTCTCAATCTCTACAGCAATGAACACAATAACAGGCAGAATGAAGCATATGATCAGTTCATTCAATGTTAAGGGTTCGGTCTTGAACAGAGATTGCAGAAACGGGGTGTAGACCACGGTTAATTGCAGGGCAACAGTCAGCAATACCGCGCCCAGCAGGGGAACATTGCTACGCAGACCAAGTTTGAAAAGCGATTCCCTATCGGAGCGTATAGCTATCACGTGAGTCAGTTGCGAGAACGTGAGTACCGTGAATACCATGGTTTGCCAGTGCTCGATGCCGCTGTGATAGGCCCAGGCCTGCAAGGCGAGGGTAATGCTGCCGATAAGCAAACCTACCCATAGGATATGTTGCCAAATCCCGTGGGCAAACAGGCTTTCCGTGGGTGGTCGGGGAGGGCGATGCATGATCCCATGCTCCTCGGGCTCGGCGGCCAGCGCCATGCAGGGAAGACTATCGGTCACCAGATTGATCCACAGGATTTGCAAGGGCAGCAACGGCATGGGCAGCCCTAGAAACGGGGCGGCGAACAGGGTCCAGATCTCACCGGCATTGGTGGTGAGTACGTATCTTATAAACTTGCGAATATTGTCGAATATGCGTCGACCCTCGCGCACGGCGCCCACGATGGTGGCAAAGTTATCATCCAATAGCACCATTTCGGCGGACTCCCGGGCTACGTCGGTGCCCTTGCGGCCCATCGCCACGCCGATGTCGGCTCGTTTGAGGGCCGGTGCATCGTTGACACCGTCACCGGTCATTGCCACATATTCTCCTTTGTCTTGAAGAGCCTTGATGATTCTGATCTTTTGCTCGGGTGATACGCGGGCATAGACACGGGTCCGGGTAACTTGCGACTGTAAATCCTGGTCTGAAATACCTTCGAGCTCCCGCCCCGTAATGGCGTGATCACCCTGCTGCGCGATGCCCAGGCGCACCGCGATGGTTTGCGCGGTGGCCGGATGGTCGCCCGTGATCATTACCGGGGTAATGCCGGCGCTCTGACAGTCCGAGACCGCGGTGTAGACCTCGGGTCTCGGGGGATCGATAAGTGCTACCAGAGCAAGCAAAGTCAACTTATTTTCAATCAATTCAGGCGTGGTGCTCTGGGGTAAATTCGGAAAGCCTCGAAAGGCGAGGGCCAGCACCCGATAACCCTTGATGGCCAGCTGGTTTGCTTCATGGGTAATGGCCTCGGTGTCCAAGGTCTTCACTCCCTCGTCTGTGAGTATGCTAGAACAATGTTCCAAAATTTTCTCCGGCGCACCCTTGGTGAAAGAGATGACGGTGGAGGATGTCTGGTGCAAGGTGCTCATGCATTGGCGCTCTGACTCAAAGGGTATCTCACCCCGGCGAGGAAGATCCGCCGTTAGGCTGGTTTTGTCAAAACCAGCCTCTGTGGCGGCAAGGTACAAGGCCGTTTCAGTAGGTTCACCCTTAATCGTGTTCTGTTTATCCACTTCGACATCATTACTCAATGCCATGGCCTGGCCGAGCAGTTGCCAGAGCTGTGCTTGGTCAGCAGCTTCGGGGATCCGTGGCAGTGTTTTACCGTTGGCAAAGATACGATCGACCCGCATTTTATTCTGGGTCAAGGTCCCGGTTTTGTCTGAGCAGATGTAGGTTACCGACCCCAGGGTTTCCACGGCGGGAAGTTGCCGTACCAGGGCCTGACGTTTGCTCATCTTGTGTGCACCCAGCGCCAGGGAAATGGTCACCACTGCGGGCAGTGCCTCGGGGATGGCTGCCACTGCTAGACTAATTGCCGTGAGAAACATCAATATCAAGGGTTCGTCGCGTAGTACGCCGGCGGCAAAGATCACCGCACAGATTGCCAGTACGCCTATCGCCAGTAGTCGACCAAAGCGTGCAAGTCGTTTTTGTAAGGGGGTTTTAACCCCCCGCTGCTCACGTAACAGCGTGGCGATCTTGCCGAGTTCAGTCGCCATGCCGGTGGCCACCACCAAGGCCTTGCCGTGACCACTGGCTACCAGGGTTCCCTTGTAGGCCATATTGAGACGGTCCCCAAGGGGAAGATTTTCTTCTATGAGTGGCTCGGATCGTTTGCTAACCGCTTGTGATTCGCCGGTCAAGGCGGCCTCATCGATCTTGAGTTCCACGGATTCCAGCAGCCTGAGATCCGCGGGGACGACATCTCCGGCCTCAATGATAACGATGTCGCCTGGAACCAGTTCAGATACAGGGACAGTTTGCTGTGTGTGATCTCTAAGGACCTGTACTATTTGGGCCGCCATTTTCCTTAATGCGGCTACGGCCCGTTCCGCACGGTATTCTTGAACCGTACCAATGATGGCGTTGAGCAGTACAATGGCGAATATTGCGAGAGTATCTTCAAGCTGACCAACAATCCCTGAAATGACCGCAGCGGCCACCAGAACTAGAATCATAAAATCAGCGAATTGACCCAGCAGTATTTGCCATACGGAGCGGCCTTCGGTTTCTTGAATCTCGTTGGGACCGTAAATACTCAGCCGCTCGAGGATAGTATTTGGAGGGAGCCCTTGATGCGGATCGACGTTCAGGCGCTGGGCTAGTTCCTGCTCGTTAGAGCGGTGCCAAGTGCTATTGTTATGCATTATTTATCCAATATGTTTTCTTCAAAGGTTTACACTTATGATATGAATTCAGGGGTTTCTAAAAGGTCGTAGCAATGAAAATAGGTATTGTCAAAGAGATAAAGGATAAAGAAAACCGGGTAGCGCTGCCTCCAGCGGCGGTTGGCAGGCTGGTAGGGCAGGGACACCAAGTGCTGGTACAGGAAACTGCGGGTCTTGGTTCGGGGTTTTCTGATCGGGACTATCTCGATGTGGGCGCGCAGATGAGTAACATTGAGGCCACTTGGGCTGCGGATATAGTCATCAAGGTCAAAGAACCTCTGAAATCGGAGTATGGGTATTTGCGTCAGCAAATATTATTCACCTATCTGCACCTGGCGGGTGCTCCCAGGGGACTGACCGAGGCGCTGGTGGATAACAAGACGACCGCTGTGGCCTATGAGACTGTCGAAGATGAGGCTGGGAAACTGCCTTTGCTGGCACCCATGAGCGCGGTAGCTGGAAATATGGCGACTTTAGTCGGCAGTTATTATCTCGCAAGTTTCAACGCAGGGAAAGGCGTACAGCTCGGTACCGTGCTCGGTCGGAAACATGGTGATGTGGTGATCATAGGTGATGGCGTCGTAGGGAAGCATGCTGGAAACGTTGCTGCCGGTATGGGGGCAAATGTGCTGATATTCGGTCAGCGTCCAGAACGGGCGGCCCAACTCAAACAAGAAATATCCAATGATATTGATTTTGTCATCTATGAACCCGAACGGGTTGCCGAGAAGCTGGAAAAGGCCGATCTGGTGGTCGGTGCCGTACTGCGCCATGGGGCCAGGGCCCCACACGTGGTGACCACGGAAATGATCAAGCGCATGGAGCCTGGATCGGTCATTGTGGATGTGAGTATTGA
>JAAEPA010000634.1 GCA_024222475.1 Gammaproteobacteria bacterium
ATCTGAATCATGGTTGCTATGCGTATCTAAGACTAACCTTGGGTGTTGGGTATGCTATCATCCGCCGGAAATGTTGCGGAATGATAATAACCATTAATGCTAAAAGGGGATCCACTTGCAGATCTGTTGAGCCGGTGCACCGCTGGGGAGGAACAGGCCCTGAAGAAGCTGTATCAGTTCTGTTCGCCTAAATTGTATGCGGTCGCTCTAGCCCTGCTGAAGAATGAAGATCTGGCGGAGGATATACTGCAAGACAGTTTCGTAAAAATCTGGAAGCGCTCAGGTACTTATAATCCTAGCAAGGGGGCTGCTATGACGTGGATGGCCAGTATAGTACGCCACCGGGCATTGGATGTGTTGCGCAGCGCGCGATTACAGCGGGAGCGGGATCTAGATCAGTTCGCCGTTGAGATGATAGCCGACAGCAATCAGGATCCTCTATCGCTGGCTGAAACCAAGGTATCAATGGCAGCCATCCTGGACTGTATGGATCAGTTAAAGGAAGAGCAGAAACAATGCATCATCAAGGCTTATTGTTATGGGTACAGCCATGATGAACTCTCGAAAAGCCTGGCTATGCCGCTGGGCACGATCAAGGCATGGATTCGCAGAGGTATCAAGCGGATAAGAGAATGTCTCGACTAGACCGCTACCAAGATCCTGAACTCTATGAAGTGCTGGCAAGTGAATATGTCTTAGGCACCATGAGTGTTCGTGTTCGGCGCCGCTTCAAACAGCTGATGCAGAACCGGAGCTACCTTAAAGAGTCCGTTGAGATGTGGGAGCAAGGGCTCTATCCGCTTACCGACCATATTCAACCGATACGTCCACCCCGTCGGGTTTGGAAAAAAATTAAAAGAGAAATCTCTCAGGACTTGAATTTCCCGGCAGGGAAATCAACAACGCGATTGTGGAGCAATGTGTTGCTATGGCGTTATCTCGCGGCTACGGCCTTGGTTTTTTGCTCGATCCTGGTTGTGTACGAGTTGGTGATACCGCGACCCGAGTCTTCCTCCATGCCACCTTATGTCGCAGTTCTGGAAAGCCAGGATAAAACGCCGATGTTTGTTGCAACGGCAAGACAGCAGCCATCGCGACTGATCGTTAAAATGATGGATGAGTCTGGTTTTTCTCCTGATAGGGATCTGGAGTTATGGTGCTATATGCGCGGCAGCAGTCAACTATGGTCCATGGGGGTTTTGGCTCGAAACACTGAAACTATAGTTCCTTTGAATGAAAAGGACTGGAAAATGATCGGTAATTCAGGTGTTTTGGCGATCAGCGCTGAGCCCATGGGCGGTTCTCCTACCGGTAAGCCCTCAGGGCCGATTATGTATGAAGGGAATTTTGTTTCCTTAATCTGATCCGGTTGGGACCGATCAGAATGATTAGTCCCAGCCGGATCTTTCATAAATTCCTGTGATGATCACGCAGTATATTGGTTTTGAAAGGGAATTTTCAGCACCTTAGGTAGGGTTCGACTAGACCAGTGCTTGATCGCCCATTGCCAGAATTCGTCTAAAGAAGCGTAGGCCAGGGCGGCGGGTGGATCCTGATTGAGGAAATGCAAGGCCTCTATCAGAGCGGGAATGGGACGGTCGGATCGAATAGGGGCAGCTCGGGTTTGTTTGCTGAGTTTATCCCCCTTTGCATCCGTGACGATAGGCAAGTGAAGATATCGGGGAGTAGGCAAGTCGAGGAGCCTCTGAAGATGAATCTGACGCGAGGTACTGTCGAAAAGATCTGCTCCTCGCACGACCTCAGTCACGCCCTGATGGGCATCGTCCACTATCACGGCAAGCTGATAGGCGTACAGCCCATCACGGCGTTTTATTACGAAATCACCCACTTCGCTACTTAGCTTTTGGTTTACACAGCCAAAATTTCCATCCTCGAAATGGATTTGATGGTCATGGGTGATGACCCGTATGGCTGCATTGTGGTGCGAGCCTCGTGCAGGATCGTGGCGACACGATCCTGGGTAGATGAAGCCAAAAGGCCCTAAAACTGCAACGGTTTCGATATCGCGTCGAGAGCAGGTGCAGGGGTAGGCATGAGATGCTTCAATGAGTCGAAATACAGCTTCACGATAGGCGGAAATACGCCGACTCTGATAAAGGATATTTCCATCCCAGTGAAGAGCGTAGGCCTCAAGGCTGCGTACTATTTGCAGTGCTGCGCCGGGTTTCTCCCTGGGTGGATCGAGATCTTCAATACGAACGAGCCATCTGCCTCCCTGGCTGCGGGCCTGAAGATAGCTGCCAACTGCGGTGACTAGTGATCCGAAATGCAGAGGTCCGCTCGGCGAGGGTGCAAATCGGCCAGTATAGCTCGCGCTATGATGAAAAGCTGCCATGCCTCCAGGAGGGGGTTATTTGTTTTTCTCACTGAAATATGAGGTGTAAAAAACTAAAAAACCACAATAGGTTTTGCTGATTTTTGAATTGTTCGGTTTAGCGGCTAATCTGTTTTTCCTTGATTTCTTGCAGGGTTTTGCAGTCGATACAAAGCGTTGCCGTGGGCCGGGCTTCCAAGCGTTTTATCCCAATCTCTATCCCGCAGGCCTCGCAAAATCCAAACTCGCCGGTATCGATGGTGTTTAGCGACTCGTCGATCTTTTTAATCAGCTTGCGTTCACGATCACGGGTGCGTAGTTCTAGGCTGAACTCCTCCTCTTGCGTCGCACGATCGGCTGGATCTGCAAAATTAGATGCATCGGATTGCATATGATCGACGGTACGGTCCACCTCTTCCATGAGTTCGTTTTTCCAGACCGATAGGATTTGTCGGAAATGCTCCTGCTGCTTTTCATTCATATATTCTTCGCCTTCCTTGGCTTCATAGGCTTTCGGACCGCCGGCTGGGGAGTCCGTAACATTGGATTTGTGCTTAGTGGCTTTGGTCAAGGTGGTTCTCCGTAAAGCTCGATATTGGCTGTCAAAAGGAAAGCGCATTTAGTATCAGATATTTGCAGTCTGCGCAAGTTTTGCGCTGCCTTATGTGTGGGTTCGCATAAACAATCGGTACCATAGCGGGATGGCGAGCAGAGTGAGGCTTCATTCCCCACCCAATGACCGTAGTAACGGGTTACGGATGCCCGCTTTTTTGATCCCGATTAATGTTCTCTACGTCATGATGATAGTTCTCGTAGCTTTTTTGATCACATTGCGACGGATATTGTGTCTCGCGCATACATTGGTAATCCTGCAATGTATGGTAGGCGTTTGACTTGATTGCCGTACTGGTGCAACCGATTAGGATCATGGCCATTAGGATCAATCCGCTATATGTGCTAAATAGTCCTGCAAAGCAGTTAAGACGCACGTTAATTTCCTCGATCTTGATTGCAGAGTACCTTTATTATACAGGGTCTTCTCGCGCGGCTGAAATCTCACAATGACGGCAAAAGCAACAGACAGCACATTTACAATGGCAAAACTCCAAGCATTGATCTTCGACGTGGATGGTACCTTGGCTGACACGGAGCGCGATGGTCACCGGGTGGCTTTCAATCTGGCTTTCAAAGATGCTGGGTTGAGTTGGCAGTGGGATGTGCAGACCTATGGAGATTTGTTGACGGTGGCTGGAGGTAAGGAACGCATTCGTTATTATATCGATCACCACCAACCCGATTTAAATGTACCGGCGACCCTGGAGGCGTTCATCGCTGGTCTGCACCGGCACAAGACGATTCATTATCAGCAATTATTAAAGACAGGGGCTATTCGCTTGCGGCCGGGGATTGCCCGATTGCTTCGAGAGGCGCGACGTCAAGGCGTAGTTCTGGCCATTGCTACGACCACTAGTCACGAAAACGTCACCAGTCTACTGGAGTCGGCCTTGGGTGAGGCTTCATTGGACTGGTTCGCAGTCATCGGCGCCGGGGATGTCGTGGCCAATAAAAAACCTGCCCCAGACATCTATGATTATGTTTTACGTGCTTTGGGACTCCAGGCATCGCAGTGCCTTGCCATCGAGGATTCCTACAATGGCATTACCGCCTCGACCGCGGCGGGGTTGGATACTATCGTGACGATAAATGAATATACCCGGAACGAGGACTTTGCTGGCGCGACCCTGGTGGTAGACCAGATGGGAGACCCGAAGCAGCCCTTTACGGTGCTGCAAGGTCAGGTAGACACAGACCGCTTTCTGACCCTGGAATTAATCAGGCGTCTTCATCATTGATTCCGTGGCCCCATCCGTGATGATCGCAGCCAGGCGATCTTGGGCGAGCTGTATGTGTATCTTGCTACCGCTGCGTACATCGTTGCGGGCGCGTACTATGGCTTGATCCGATTGTCGCGTGACGATGGCGTAGCCCCGTGAGAGGGTAGCCAGAGGGCTAATCGCGTGCAACGATTGGACCTGTGTCGCTAGGCGATGACTTCGGTCTTTGAGTAATTGGGCCATGGCAGAATACAACCTTTTCTGGAGCTGACCGTGATGGGCCTGAGTTTGAACCAGCCGTACCCTGGGGGTACGCTGTTGTAACGAGGCGGTAAGTGTATTGAGGCGGGCCGTTTTTGACTGAAAGCCGATGCGTATCGCCTGATGCAGGCGCCGTTCCAGTTCATCCAGGCGCTGGCTTTGCTGCTGCATGTGCTGGTGGGGGTGCTGCTGCCCTAAACGTCCTTGTAGCCATTTGAGTTGTTGTCTTAGATGTTCGAGTTGATTACGCATGAGTCGTTCGATCAACTTTAGATGGCTGCTTAGCTTCGAGAGCAACTCGTTTCGGTCGGGGCTGATGAGCTCGGCTGCCGCGGACGGAGTGGGGGCCCGCTGATCGGCGATGAAATCGGCGATTGTGAAGTCAATTTCGTGCCCCACACCGCTGATTAATGGTATTTTACAGGCAGCGATGGCCCGGGCTACGTTCTCATCGTTAAAGGCCAGGAGATCTTCCAGTGAGCCGCCGCCGCGCGCCAGGATTAATACATCACACTCTTGGCGGCGATCGGCTTGATGCAAGGCCTGGATAATGGCGCCGGGCGCTTGCTCACCCTGCACCGGCACGGGATATATCAATATCGGCAGGGTTGGAAAGCGGCGGTTCAATATACTCAGGATATCGCGGATTGCCGCCCCGGTTGGTGAAGTGACAATCCCTAATTGATGGGGGAAGGCGGGAAGCGGTTTTTTTAGTCCAGAATCGAACAAACCTTCGGTATTGAGTTTTTGTTTCAAGGCTTCAAAGGCAAGCTGCAACGCCCCCTGGCCGGCGTTTTCCATACGTTCTACTGTCAGTTGAAACTCACCGCGTCTTTCATAGAGTCCCACCCGGGCAAGCACCAGTACCTGCATGCCGTTTTCCGGTCTGATCCTTAGGCCGAGATTGCGGCTTTTAAACATGGCGCATCGTACCTGAGCACCGGTGTCCTTGAGTGTAAAATAGAGATGTCCCGAACTGGGTCTGGCCAGGTTTGAGATTTCTCCCTCCACCCATAGCAGCGAAAAGCTTGAACTCAAGGTCATACGGACCTGCTGATTCAGGCGAGAAACCGTAACTATTTCCGGCAAGGCGTTGCGGGGAGGCGGGGTAAGCAATGACTCGTGGGGCATGGGTATGGAACCTAAATCCGGCAATTGACCTAGGTGGTAGTTTACCATGCCGGAGGCAAACCCTATAATGCCCCGATTATCTTGAACCCAACATTTGTAGCCATCCTCCATGCGTATTACTAAACAAGCCCTCACCTTTGACGATGTTTCCCTCATACCCGCACATTCCACCGTGCTGCCCCGCGAGGTTGATCTAAAACAAAGCCGCCTGACCCGGGATATTACCTTGAATATTCCCTTGCTATCGGCTGCCATGGACACCGTAACCGAGGGTCGTCTGGCTATAACCATCGCCCAGGAAGGCGGGATGGGGATCATCCATAAGAACATGAGCCCCGAGCATCAGGCGCATGAGGTGCGGATGGTCAAAAAATATGAAAGCGGTGTCATCAAAGAGCCGATTACGGTTGGACCCAATGTAAGCATAGGCCGGGTGCTTGAGATCACCAAGGCCCACAATATATCCGGGGTTCCGGTCGTTGATGGTGAGGCCCTGATAGGGATCGTCACAGCCCGCGATCTGCGTTTTGAAACACGGCTGGATGCCCCGGTAACTGCGGTTATGACCCCCAGAGATCGATTGGTTACGGTCAGAGAAGGTGCAGGCAAGGACGAGGTAAAATATCTGTTGCACCAGCATCGTATTGAAAAAGTGCTGGTCGTCAATGATGATTTTCAGCTTAGAGGTATGATTACGGTGAAGGATATCCAGAAATCCACCGATTTCCCCAATGCCTGCAAGGACTTCGGCGGACACCTTAGGGTCGGTGCAGCCGTTGGTGCGGGGCGAGGAACAGATGAACGCGTCGCCGCCTTGGTTAAGGCCGGGGTGGACGTCATTATCGTGGATACTGCGCATGGCCATTCACAGGGAGTGCTGGACCGGGTAGAGAGGATTAAGTGCCATCATCCCGATGTCCAGATCATCGGCGGCAATATTGCCACCGCGGAGGCCGCTCAGGCACTGGTAGAACGGGGTGCCGATGGCGTTAAGGTGGGTATTGGTCCCGGCTCGATCTGCACCACCCGGGTCGTTGCGGGGGTGGGCGTTCCACAGATCACAGCCATCGCCGATGTCGCTGAGGCGATGAAGGCCACCAATACTCCGGTCATCGCCGATGGGGGTATTCGCTATTCCGGTGATTTGGCCAAGGCAATCGCTGCCGGCGCACATTCGGTAATGATCGGCAGTCTTTTCGCGGGGACCAGGGAATCACCCGGCGAGGTGGAGCTCTATCAAGGGCGTTCCTACAAGTCATATCGTGGTATGGGATCACTCAGTGCAATGCACCAGGGGTCCAGCGACCGCTATTTTCAGGAAAATGTCAAAGGGATCGAAAAGCTGGTTCCCGAAGGAATCGAAGGACGGGTTCCCTATAAGGGCACCATCATAGCCATCATCCATCAATTGGTGGGAGGTTTGCGTTCGAGCATGGGTTACTTGGGTTGCAAGACCATCGAGCAAATGCGTACTAAGCCAAGGTTCGTTCAGGTCTCCAGCGCCGGTATGCGGGAGAGTCATGTACATGATGTTTCCATCACTAAGGAGGCGCCAAACTATAGTATCGACTGAGTTACCAGCTCATTTTCCAATAGTGCTAGAGCACTAGATAGTTACTCAACTGATCTGTGAATCTACAGTGAAAAACATCCATTCCGACAAAATACTGATCCTCGATTTCGGATCTCAAACCACCCAGCTCATCGCTCGGCGGGTACGCGAGGCCGGTGTGTACTGTGAGATCCATCCCTGGGATATGAATGACGAGGCGCTTAGGGCATTCGGCGCCAGAGGGATCATCTTATCCGGGGGGCCGGAGTCGGTCACGAATGAAACCCCGCCGCAGGCCTCATCTGCTGTGTTCGATCAGGGTATTCCCCTGCTGGGGATCTGCTATGGCATGCAAACCATGGCGAAACAGCTGGGAGGCGAGGTAGAGATTAGCGGTCATAGAGAGTTCGGGTATGCCCAGGTCAGGGCGCACGGCCACACCCCCCTATTGACCGATATCGAGGACCATACCACTGCTCAAGGCTATGGTATGCTGGATGTTTGGATGTCGCATGGCGACCGGGTGTCCGCCATGCCGGCGGGATTCAAACAAATGGCCAGTACGGATAGTGCCCCCATCGCGGGCATGGCGGATGAACAGCGCCACTACTATGGGGTGCAGTTCCACCCGGAGGTCACCCATACTCGCCAGGGTGAGCGTATCCTGAACCGTTTCGTCCATGAGATTTGTGACTGTGAGCATCTTTGGACGGCGGCTAATATCATCCAGGACAGTATCAATCATCTGCCCGAGCAGGTCGGCAATGATGAGGTCATCCTGGGTCTGTCCGGAGGTGTGGACTCCTCGGTAGTGGCTGCATTGCTGCATCGGGCGATCGGCGATCGGCTCACTTGCGTATTTGTGGATAATGGTTTGCTGCGGCTGAATGAAGGTGATCAGGTGATGGCGACCTTCGCTCAGCACATGGGGGTGAAAGTCATCCGGGTGGATGCGGAGCAGCGTTTTCTAGAAGCCCTCGAAGGGGTGAGCGACCCGGAACAAAAGCGTAAGATTATCGGCAATCTCTTCATCAAGGTGTTCGAAGAGCAGGCCGACAAACGGGTCGGCGCTAAGTGGCTGGCACAGGGCACGATTTATCCAGACGTTATAGAATCCGCCGGTGCAACCACCGGTAAGGCCCAGCTGATAAAATCCCATCACAATGTTGGGGGGCTGCCTGAGGAGATGGATCTCAAGCTCATCGAGCCGCTGCGCGAACTGTTCAAGGACGAGGTTCGTAAAATAGGTTTAGAGTTGGGGCTACCTTCGGAAATGGTCTATCGTCATCCCTTCCCGGGACCCGGCTTGGGGGTACGTATACTCGGCAAGGTGAATAAACAATATGCTGAATTGCTACGGCTTGCCGATGATATCTATATCAGTGAGATGCGTCGTCATGGCCTTTACGACGAGGTGTCCCAGGCCTTTGCGGTATTTCTTCCCGTAAAATCCGTTGGGGTAATGGGTGATGGGCGTCGTTATGATTATATTATTGCCTTGAGGGCCGTTGAGACCATCGATTTCATGACTGCACGCTGGGCTCATCTACCCTATGAGTTCCTTGACCATGTGTCGCGGCGTATCATCAATGAAATTGATGGAATTTCGCGTGTCACCTACGACATCTCCGGTAAACCGCCCTCCACCATAGAGTGGGAGTAGAGGCGAATGAGCAATCATCAATCCATGGATGAGCACTGGATGCGATGCGCCTTGGTGCTTGCGCGTTATGCTGAAGAGCAAGGAGAGGTCCCCGTCGGAGCGGTGATTGTTAAAGAGAATAAGCTGGTGTCTAAGGGCTGTAATAGCCCCATCGAACACCATGATCCTACCGCCCATGCAGAGATTCGGGCCATCAGAAATGCCGGGCAGATTCTGCGCAATTACCGGATGCCGGATACGACCTTATATGTGACCCTGGAACCCTGCCACATGTGCTTGGGGGCCATGCTTCATGCGCGCATCAAACGTCTGGTGTTCGGTGCGCAAGATACAAGAACAGGCGCGGCGGGCAGTGTTTTCAATCTGGCGCAGGCCAAGCAGACCAATCACCGCATCGAGCTCACAGGGGGAATGCTGGGGCAAGAGTGCGCCGAACTTTTGCAAGGATTTTTCAAAAGACGGCGGCAGGGCGCGTTAGGCGAGTAAGTTGCTTGGTGCTCAGTACTTACTCAATCAGAGCGCACTTAGCAATAAATCGCTGGCCTCATTTTCTACCAGCATTATTTTAGCCTGTTTACTGGTAAGCCATACGAGTATTTCATAATAGCTGCGAATATTCCGGACATACTGAACGGCTTCTTTCCCCCGTGCATGACCATGTTTCGTTTGCCGGTGCCATTCGCTACGAGCAAGTAGGGGCAGATGTTTTTTGACATCTTGCCACCGGTCTGGATTGGCGCCAAATCTCTGGGTGAGTATACGTGCGTCTTCCAGGTGCCCAGAACCGATATTATAAGACGCTAAGGCCATCCACAGCCGATTTGGGCTAGTGATTCGTTTGGGCAGTCTATTTACTAAGCGGCTGAGGTAAAGCGCGCCCCCAGCTACGCTTTGTTGCGGATTGAGCCGGTCCACGATCTCGAGTTCTTTGGCAGTAATTTTAGTCAGCATCATCAGGCCCCTGACACCGGTTGGTGAGACGGCTTTGGGGTTCCAAAGTGACTCCTGATAGGCCGTAGCCGCCAGCAGACGCCAGTCCAAGCCATGTTTTTCTCCAACGGTTTCGAACAAGTCTCGGTATTTTGGCAGTCGGTTCAATACATTGTTAATAAAAGTAAGTGTGGATACAAAATTCAAATGTTGGGCCTCATCATAGATATCATCCTTGATCTTGGTGATCGAACCAAGTGTCTTGATGTGAGTTCGGAACACCATGGCGATCTGATAAAGGTTATTGTTCTTCGCATTGATAAACGATGCCGACTCGGGAGTGTCCGACAATTGAACATCAGCGAATAAGGGGGTGGATAGAGCACTGAGTAGAATAACCAAGGATCTAATGTAGTTTTGAACGAATTCCATTTCCGCCTCTTTGGTCAGTTCATCAATTAACGTGTAAAAACTTGCATATGTCCCAGGTATCAGTAAAACGTCACCGAACAACAGAAAAATTAAACCATCTATCGGGTTATTCTTAGTGTAGAAAAATAGTTATAATATGAATCGGACAGGGTTCACACTCTTTCGACCTAAGGAACAGTAAGGTAGTCAGAATGAGGTGGACTCGACAAAATTAGAGAAAAACAGTACCGAAGATTTGGAGCGGTAGCGAGTCAAATTCGTTGGGGTAAGCCGCGTAGTGGCTTTAGTAGAAGAGCGTGTAAGATTAGGAGAGGTACCGAAGTGGCCATACCGGCGCGGATTCGAAATCCGTTGGGGGCTTACGCCCCACGAGGGTTCGAACCCCTCCCTCTCCGCCAAAATCAATAAGTTAGCGAGATATATAAATTAGATCGTTGACGACTGTAGCAAGAGCAAGGCTGGTTAAGCCGGGTTTTTTGTTTATATGAGGCAAATATTGGCCATATTTGACGAAAATGAACGGGAAATCCGGCCAAAATAGCTTTTCCGCAGCAGGTCCTCTATCCTCGGACAGCCTCCTAGGAGGCTGTTCGAGAATAGGGGTCGTAACGAGGGAAAGCCATATTGAGCTAGGTTTTTCGATTAAATAAGGCGAATATTGGGCATATTTAACGAATTTAATCGGGAAATCCGGCCAAAATAGCTTTTCCGCAGTAGGTCCTCTATCCTCGGACAGCCTCCTAGGCGCCCATTCATGCAAGATTTCAGTAATAAAGGAATAAATCGATGCCTCCTACAGCCCTAATCACTGGCATCACCGGCCAAGATGGCGCCTATCTCGCTGAACTTTTAATCAATAAAGGCTACGAGGTCCATGGCATCAAACGACGTGCCTCCTTGTTTAATACCGACCGCATTGACCACCTCTATCAAGACCCTCACACTTCTGACAGAAACTTCATCCTACACTACGGTGATCTCACCGACGCCACCAACCTCATCCGAGTGATTCAAGAGGTACAGCCAGACGAGATCTATAACTTGGCAGCGCAGAGCCACGTCGCCGTTTCCTTCGAGACCGCCGAATACACCGCTAACGCCGATGCCCTGGGCACCCTGCGACTACTAGAGGCCATCCGCATCCTGCGACTCGAGGAGAAAACCCGCTTCTATCAGGCCTCCACCAGTGAGATGTTCGGCAAGGTGCAGGAGACCCCGCAGAAAGAAACCACACCTTTTTATCCCCGCAGCCCCTATGGGGCGGCCAAGGTCTATGCCTATTGGATCTGCGTCAACTATCGCGAGGCCTACGGTCTCTATGCCTGTAATGGTATTCTGTTCAATCACGAATCACCGATTCGCGGCGAGACCTTTGTGACTCGCAAGATCACCCTTGCCGCGTCTCGCATCAAACTCGGATTACAAGAGGCACTCTATCTAGGAAATTTCGATGCCAAACGCGATTGGGGGCACGCCAGAGACTATGTCGAGGCCCAGTGGCTTATGCTCCAACAGGACACCCCCGAAGACTACGTCATCGCCACGGGGAAACAGCGCTCGGTGCGCGATTTTGTCAATGCGGCATTCTCAGAAGCGGGCATTGCTATTCAATGGGAAGGGAGCGGCGTCGATGAAAAAGGCCGAGATGCTTCGACAGGCAAGATACTAATCCACGTCGATCCGCGCTACTTCAGGCCAACGGAGGTGGAATCCCTGCTCGGTGATCCAACCAAGGCTTACCGGCAACTGGGTTGGAAGGCCGGCATAAGCTTCGAGGCCATGGTCACGGAGATGGTCCAGGAAGATCTCAAAGAAGCGGAAAAAGAGGCCCTGTGCCAGAGGGAAGGCTACCGAACCTACCAACGGCATGAGTAAGCCTTTTTACCAAAATGCTCGCTTGCCCACCAACAGTCACCCTCAATGATCGCTAAAGATTCCCCACTCAAACCGGAGTCGAAAATCTATGTGGCCGGACACCGAGGTATGGTGGGTTCGGCCATCCTGCGCCGGTTGCATGCCGAAGGCTTTAACAACACCATCATCTGCCGCCATGGCGAACTCGATTTATCTGATCAGCATGCGGTCAATGATTTCTTCGCTACCCAACGGCCTGATTACGTAGTACTGGCCGCGGCCAAAGTCGGTGGTATCCAGGCCAACAATACCCATCCCGCCGAATTCATCTACATCAATCTCATGATCCAGGCCAATGTAATCCACGCGGCTTACCGGCATGGTGTAGATCGATTGTTGTTTCTCGGTAGTTCATGCATCTATCCACGTTTAGCGGAACAACCCATGGGCGAGGAGGCCCTACTCACCGGGGGACTTGAACCTACCAACGAGTCCTATGCGGTGGCTAAGATTGCCGGCATCAAACTCTGCGAGGCCTACAACAGACAATACGGGACCAATTATCGAAGCGTAATGCCCACTAACCTCTACGGTCCGGGGGACAATTTTGATCTTGAGAACAGCCATGTGCTGCCGGCATTGATACGCAAATGCCATGATGCCAAGCTCCAGGGCGCGGCGAGGTTCGAGGTTTGGGGTACCGGTACTCCAAGGCGGGAGTTTCTGCATGTCGACGATCTGGCGTCGGCCTGCCGCTTTGTGATGGCCTTAGACGATGCGAGCTATGCGGCCTCCACCCAACCCATGCGCTCCCACCTCAATGTCGGTACCGGAAAGGATGTCACGATTAAGGAGCTTGCCCAGCTTGTGGGCGAGATTGTCGGTTTCCAGGGGGACATTATTTTCAATCCAGCCAGGCCGGATGGTGCACCACGCAAGCTGTTGAATATTGATCGAATCAAGGCCCTGGGTTGGCAACCAAATATAGGTCTTAGAGACGGGTTAGAAGATACTTGTCAGTGGTTTTTAGATCATAGAGGGTCGTCGACCTAAATACCCCGCCTTCTTCCTGGCTGCTATACACCCTGAGATGGGAATGCACTGTTGTTAACTAAATCAGCTAAATTCCTGGCTGTACCAGGGCGCTCTGAGTGTTCGATCGTTCCCATTGGGGGAAAACCCGGGAAAGAAACGGTCTGCGTCTGAGATTGTGTACCGAGACTCGATTGTTGTTACTGTTGGCGATAATGAATCGGCGATGTTGTTTGTCGATGACAAATTGGTCGGTATTTTCTTGCTGATAGGGCTCGAAACTGTGCTCTCCCAAGTGGGTTAGAGAGCTTCCATCGGGAGCGAATACCAAATAGCTGTTACCGGTTTTATCGCGGCTATAGATATTTCCATGCCAGTCTACCGCAACTCCTTGAATATATTCATGTAACTTGTCAGGGTTCTTACTCCGATCGCCGAATACCTGTAGCATATCACCGTCAGGCGTGATCTTGATAATACGCCCGTTATTCTGGTCAGCCACGTAGATGTTGCCATGCTGGTCGGTGTCTACGGTCTTGAGTGAGGTTGTTTTAAGTTCTTCGATATTCTTAATCTTCAGTATGCCCTGTTCAGCAAAGCTGGCATCGTGGGCACTGCCGTCGGCTAGGAGAACCTCCACTGTGCCCTTTCTTTCGGCAACGACTAGGCGTCCAGACACGTCAACAGTCAGATCGAGAGGTTTTTTTGCGAAATCTGTAAAGGGAAGTTGAATCCAGTGTTTGCTGAACAGATGAGGTCGCATCAGGATTCTGGATTCTGGATATCGATCTTGGTCATGATCTAAGATATATAGGCGGGTTGCCTGATGGTGGCGGCGAGGATCTCCCGCGGAGATTGTGCGGATCTCGGCGAGTGGTCCTAGCCCAGCGGCTTCGATGTCCGCAGATGAGATGATTTCAAGGACATCACCGGTGAGTGTGTAGTAGGACCAGACTTTGATAAGTCTTTGAAGATTGTCCGCGGCATAGAGGTTTCCCCATTCGTCCACCTCAATTGCGTCAATGCTACCTAAACTATTTTTTCCTTCACCAAAACCGCCTACTTGCAGTGACGGTTGGTTCATGAACACGATAGGCTCTTTAATTTTTACATAGTCGTGTCTATCACCAACGCAGACCTCAGCCTGCACGGTTGAATTTATGGTGCCAATCAGAATTAACGCATCAAGCATCCATGTTTTTAACATAATTAATCCTTTAATCATGTTGGGCGAGTTGTTGCTAGGGAGTGCGAACTAATTAAGGTATCGACATAAGGGGGAGACTCTTTAACGTCTCTGGAAGTGTTGCAGGCCCTTCAACTGCTTAGGAATGCTAATGCAAGGAATGCAGATTGGGCGGATAATATTTCATGATTTCCCGGCTTATGAGTTTTGTGAGTTCGTTGGTGGTGCTTTCTATGTTCCAGTTGGGGATGATGGGTATCCGAGACTGATCTGCCTCACCCAATAGAAAATACTGTAGTTCCCAGATGTCATTGATGTTTTCTGGGTGGTAGGATGGTTTCCGGGAAATCTGCTCGCGTGCTCGGCTAGCCAATTGTTTGGCCAGCAGATTTTTTCTCATTACGGCAAGCATTATGGGGACGATGATTGCGCGTTTTCTGAATTTATCCAGTTCGAGTTCCCATGGCAAGGAATGGATTCCATCGATGATTAGATCTTGATTTTCGCTAATGGCCCGGTTGATTGTGGCTTCCACAGCGGGTTTGACATTCCCGAATTGGGATAAAAAGCCGGCTATTATCGGGCTGCTCGCCTTTCTAGATCCAACCTGTTCGGGTGTCGGTAAACCTCGCCAGGCCTGGCAGCTCGAATAACCAAGTGTAGGTACGACATGGGGTGCGAAATAAGAGCGAATAATCTCCCGCATCATGTCGGTGGATTGAGCGCGGCCGATCCCGAAGCGATAGGCGATTTCTGAAGTGATGGTGCTTTTACCAACGCCGGAGGCGCCACCGATGAGGATAATCAGGGGTCGAGAGCTGTTTCGAAACTGTCGCCAAGAGAGATATCGCTTGGCTCCTTCCTCATTCCCATATTCCCTCAGACATCCATAGATGATGCGTCGCAATGCACGGTGAGCGATCTGTCGATGTCCAGTGGCCCTGAGGGTTTCATGAACCTTACGCGCCCCCTTCAGTGCGATATCATGAGGAAGGGCACAGGCCTCTAAACAGTGGCTCAGCAGACCCTCAGAGAAAGGGGAATGTTGACCAGTACCCGTGTTGACGATGATCTCTTGGTTTAATTCCGGCTTGGTTTCGTATGCTGCACGGGGTTCTTTGCCGAAACGTTTTTCCAGTTGCTTTGCAATCTTTGCCTTCAAAGCCCTGCTGGAAATCTCCTTGGTGTTGCTCAATATGTCACGCATCTCTTGGGCCATGGCATAGGCATCATCAAAATCAAGATTTGCTCGCATTAAGGAATGAACAGTAATCCCTCTTAGAAAGGGGGTCCTATCTCCCCCAGGTAGTTTAATAACAATGGTTTTCGTGGTTTTATTTCTCATTTCAGAAATGTTTACCAATTCAAGCGATAAAAAAACGAGTAGGTTTACTCCACCGTGGTTGTTATTAACCCGGATATTTCATGAATTTGTGCGATGATTGCGTAGAGATTTGTTTCCACAAGGAATTTTTCGAAGGAACGGTGTATCCGCGATTACGGCCGACTGAGCAATAATTTTGTGGAAACAAGGATCAAGCGAGGGTGTGTGCAATTTATGAAATATCCGGGTTAACTTCCTCCAAGATACATTTTTCGCACCTCCTCGTTGACTAAAAGTTCTTGGCCCGTGCCCGTATAACGGTTGCACCCCAGTTCCAAGGCATACCCTCGATCCGACAATTCCAGGGCTCTAGCGGCGTTTTGTTCCACCATCAATAGGGTGAGGCCCTGCGACTTGAGCTCGAGCAGCTTATCGTAGATTAAATCCACGAATTTAGGGGAGAGGCCCAGGGATGGCTCATCGAGGATGACTAATTTGGGCTGCATCATCAGTGCTCGGCCGATAGCCAGCATCTGCTGTTCTCCTCCACTGAGATTTCCCGCGGCCTGTTTATGACGCTCTTTGAGGCGGGGAAATTGATCGAACACCGCCTCAACGGCATGATCACGCAGCTGCGAGTCTTTCTGCAAAAAGGCACCAAGTTCCAGATTTTCAGTGACACTCAGCTGACTGAATACGATTCGGCCTTGGGGTACATAACCGATGCCGATGGCTGCTGCGCGATGGGTGGCGATACCGGTGATGTTATTACCTTCAAAACTGATGGTTCCGGCCCTGACATCGACCAGCCCGATAACACTTTTGATGACTGTAGATTTACCTGCCCCGTTAGGACCGATGATGGAGACGATTTCACTTTTATCGACAACCATGTCTACCCCAAACAAGACCTGTACGGCACCATAAGCCGATTCTAGTGCACTGATTTTGAGCAGCCGGTTCATGATGATGCTCGTCCCGGGGTGGCCGGATGAACGCGAATGCGTCCAAAATAGGACTCCAGTACGGTTTCGTTATTGCGGATGTCGGTGAAATCTCCATGAGCGATGAGTTCTCCTTCGTTGAGTACATAGACCTCTTCGCAGAGTTCCTCAATGACGTTCATATTGTGTTCAATGATCAATATTGTGGTGCCTAGCCCATTCATATGGCGCACTAAGTCCCATAGGATAGTGCGCATCGTTGGGTTGACTCCCGCGGCGGGTTCATCCAGCAGAATCAATGCCGGATCGCTCATCAATACTCGTAAAAATTCTACCAGCCGTTGCTGGCCATAAGATAAATCGCTGCCGTAAACATCGATATAGTTATGGAGATCGACCTTTTGCAGCAGCCCAAAGGCACGTTCCCGGTTACCCCTATCACCTCGGTGGCCGGCGACCATGAGGTTTTCCAGGACGGTCAATTCAGGGAATACCCGGCTGAGCTGAAAGGTTCTGGCTAGACCCCGCCCATAGATCTTGGAGGGACGAAGGCCCAAGATTTGTTGGTGGTTGAAGATCACCTCGCCCGTGCCATCGGGATCCATGCCGGAAACGACCTGAAAAAAGGTGGTTTTCCCCGAACCGTTGGGTCCTATGAGACCGGTGATACTGCCTCTGCGTACCTTGAGGTCAACTCCCCGAAGGGCCTGGACACCACCGAAATCGCGGCGCAGATTACGACTCTCTAGGATGATGTCTCCTTGCTGGATCATGACATTCGCTTAGGGTTGTTGTTGTACTTGATCCGGGCGGACCCTTTTGCGTCGCTGAACTATCGACAGAATGCCATTGGGCAGATATAAGACGATCACGATGAGCAGCAGTCCCAACAATGCGAGATGCAATGCCGGAAATTCGGCCCAGGTAACCTCTTGAATGGACATGATGATGGTAGCCCCGATCACCGGCCCCCATACGGTACCCCGTCCCCCGAGTAGAACCATCACGATCATCTGCACATTCAGAATCGGCAAAAATACTGACGTCGGGTCGATAAAGCTGGTGAAAAAGGAATAAACCGCTCCCACCGCCCCCGGTACTACGGCGCTGGCGATAAAGGTGGTCACCTTATTCTGGGTGGTATTGACCCCCACCATTTCGGCGGCGCCTTCGTCTTCCCTGATGGCGCGCAATTCAAGACCAATACGCCCGCGCAAGATATGTGCGATCAAAAGCGTGGAAAGTACGGCCAGGAACAACATGGCATAATAGTTGTTCATCAAGGCAGGCAATAATTGCGGAGTGAGCGCGATTCCATCGCCACCTTGTGTGACATCGACCCACAGCGTGGCTACGATTCTACCGACCTCGTTGAGGCCGAGCATCGCGATCGCAAAGTAAGGGCCTCGCAGACGTAGGGTGAGAAAACCGATCGGCAGGGCCACTATGGTTGCACCTCCAGCGGCCGCAATTACGGCGAACCACCAAGGATAACCGCCTACCAGCAGCAAGGCGCCGGTGTAGGCTCCTACACCGAAGAATACGGCGTGGCCAAACGATATGTAACCGGTCATGCCGGAGATCAGATTCCAGGATTGCGCCAGGGCGATCATCATGAACAGCTGTAGTAAAAAGGTAAGATGATAGGTGCTCAAGGCCCCTGGGACGAGCAATGCCAGCAGCACTACAATGCCCCCGATGATCGCACTATACCGCATCGGCTTTCCCCATCAGTCCTGTCGGCCGGATGACCAACACCAGTACCAGCAATAAGTAGGCTACTGCCTCGGCCCATTGAGTATTGATGAAACCTCCGACAAATGCCTCAGCCAGTCCCAGTAGTAACCCTCCGACCAATGCCCCCATGAAACTTCCCATTCCACCGATGATGATGATGGCAAAGCACTTGAGTATGAAATCCGCCCCGGTTTCGGGTGAAAAGGAATAGATCATGGTTAACATAACCCCCGCCGCAGCGGCCATGGCCGCCGCCAGACCGAAGGTAATCATGCGGATCCTGACCACGTTGATACCGCAGATCATGGCCACTTCAGCATGTTCGGCCACGGCGCGTATGGCCTTGCCCAGGCGGCTGCGATCAAGAAACAGATAAACACCCAGGGTAAGTACGATAGCGACGATACCGGCGACTCCCCGGGATTTTGGAATGATCAGTTCATCAAGGATGATGGAACCCTGCAAGACGGGCACGGCTTTGAAATCCGCTGAGAAGATCAGCAGGCCGACATTCATCAGGATGATGGACAGGCCGTAGGTAACCAGCAGGGAGGTGAGTTCGTCCTTGCCTACGATGCGTTCGATCAGTATCCGTTGCAGATAATAGCCGAGCACGAACAGGGCGATCATCACCAGCGGTAGCGACAGTAGCGGATGAATGCCAAACCAGCTATAAAGCAGGTAGGTGAGAAAGGAGCCCATCAGCATCAGCTCGGCATGACCAAGGTTGATCACCCGCATTACCCCGAATACCAAATTGAGGCCGCTGGCGAGCAGGGCATAGAGGGCCCCAGCAAGGAGTCCCGCGACGGTAAATTGCAAAAGAATTCCGGGTTGGAGCAGTTCCATTGAACCTAGTTCGTTCTAGATGAGGCAGCAACTCTGTTAGGACAAGTTGGCAATATTCGGCAACAGGAATTGCGGCGGGTGTTATTGTTTTTTACCTAGACCCTGCAGGGAATCCGCTATGAGAGTGTAATCGATTGCAGGATCTAGGTTTGAGTAAAAAACCCAGTAAAACTCCTTTAAAAGGCTACCGCGTATCCCATGGTTTGAAGGGATAGACGACCTCGTGAGTGGCTACCTCTGCAGGTAAGGCGATATGTCGCACTCCACCAATCCATTGTATGGCGTAGCCCGGCTTGCCGATCTGCTTGCCGGTTTCATCCACTTTATATTTCCCAAATACAGTGGTCGTTTCCAAGCTCGCCAAGGCCTTGCGGACGGCGTCTTTGTCTACCGAACCGGCCTTATTGACCGCCGCCGCCAGAACCTGGCCGGCACCATAGCCGCCCGCAGCATGGTAACCCGGTGTATGGCCATGTTTCTTTTCATAGAGCTCGGCGAATTCCTTGGCCCCGGGAATCTTCAAGGTGGCCTCCCACTGGGTATTGCCCATGATTCCCTCGGTGTCTGGACCGAGGTTTTTACCGAAATCAGGTAGCCCTGGTCCTACCGCAAAGGCGTAAATCTTGGCATCTAAGCGGTAAGCCTTAGCCTGGCGTACAAAGGCGGTAGAGTCGGGCAGATAGGAGCCGCCGATGATGACGTCTGGTTTTTTTACTTTGATTTTTATCATCATGGAGGAAAAGTCGGTGGATCCTTTTCCATATTCCTCCTCGAAGACCAACTGTTGGCCGAGATTCTTGACCTTATTCTTTACACCTTTGGCTACCGCACGTGGAAATGCCGTGTCGGCATAGATCAGCGCCACTCGCTTAAGGCCCTTGTTCTTGGCGAGCTCCAGGATCTGGTCCATATAGATCTCCGCGGGGGTGTACAGACCAAATACATTCTTGTAGCCACGAGCCCAGATTTTACTGCTGGACGCGCCGGTAGAAACCATGGGAAATTCATGTTTCTCCGCGGTTGTACTGGCTGCCAGGGTAACGCCGGAGGAGTAGGGGCCCAACAGCAGGTCGACCTTGTCACCGGAGATCAGTTTTTCATAGAGCTTGGCGCCGGTGTCGGGCCTTGATTCGTCATCGTAATAGATCAAGCGAACCTTCTCGCCCAGCAATCCGCCATTGGCGTTTATATCCTCTACCCACATGTTGTAGCCGTTAAGCTGTTCTTGGCCGGTACGTGAGTATTTCCCGGTCAAGGCTACCGAGGCGCCGACGAGTATTGGGTCGCCGGCCATTATCGGCCCCGAAATTAAGCTACCGAAAGTGATTAGCACCACGATCAACGCGGTCAATAGTCGATTCTTCAGCATTTGTTTTCCCCTTTTTTCAAAATGGATTATGTCTAAAACATCTCGGAAGCTCCGGCCTCCTTGCTACCTCTCGAATGGCGGTTGGGAATGAAATCGCCAGTGATCATTTCGCGATAGGGCATCCCAGGACCCACCATGGGGTATACGCCGGCATCCGGGTCGATGATGACCTCCAGAAAAGCCGGGCCATCGAATTCAATGAACTCCTTGACGACCTGGGATAGATTCTCCTTATTATCCAGTTTCACCGAGTATTCGAAACCGTCTGCCTCGGCTGCCTTGACAAAGTTCTTTTTATGCAGAGATTTGTCACTGGCAGACAAGCGACCCTTAAAAAACAGTTTCTGCCACTGTTTTACCATGCCGTCGCCAAAGTTGTTCATCACTACGATTTTAATGGGCAGGTTATAGGTAGTGACGGTTTCCAGCTCACCCAGGTTCATGCGGATACTGGAATCACCGTCGATATCGATCACCATACGGTCCTGGTTGGCGAATTGGGCGCCGATGGCAGCGGGCAGGCCGAAACCCATGGTGCCCATGCTGCCGGAGGTCAACCACAGCCTAGGTGACTTAAAATCGAAATATTGGGCGGCCCACATCTGATGCTGACCCACTCCGGTAGTGATGATGGCATTGCCTTGCGTGATCTTATTGATCTCTTCGATCACGGCGTAGGGCTGTATCAGATCGCTTTGCCGATCGTAGTTCATCGCATAGGTCTTTTTGAGTTCCGCGATGTGTTCATGCCACGGGCTGTAGTCCTTGTCGAATTCGATCTCATGACCATATTCTATTAGGGTGTGCAGGCTTTGTTCCAATCGCCCTACATGGTACCAGTCCACCGGCTTGACCTTGCCAATCTCTGAGGAATCGATATCGATGTGGGCGATGTGTTTGGCACGTTTTGCAAACTCGGCCGGTAGACCGGCGACCCGGTCGTCGAAGCGGGCCCCAAGGGTGATTAGAAAGTCACAATCGTCGACGGTATAATTTGCAAAGGCCGTTCCGTGCATCCCCAGCATGTGTAAGGAGAGTGGATCCGTGGTGTCATAGGCCCCTATGCCCATCAGGGTGGTGACCACTGGGATCTTGAAGGTCAGGGCAAAGTCCCTCATTGCCTGGGTGGCGTCGCCGTTGATCACGCCGCCCCCGGCATAGATGAGCGGTCGAGAGCTTTGTCCCAACATCTTGAACAGATTCGCGCATTGCCGTTGGCTAAGCTGGTTGTTATCTACGGCATGCATGCGTTGGCGGTATCCCCTGATGGGGATCTGGCCGGCCCCTTTGAAAACGCCGCTCCAGTTTTGCACGTCCTTGGGAATATCCACCACGACCGGCCCCGGTCGACCGGTGCGGGCGATCTCAAAGGCGGTACGCATAGTGGCTTCCAGTTTGCCGGGATCGGTGACTAGAAAGACGTGTTTGGCCGCCGATCCCATAATGGTCGAGACGGGGGCCTCCTGGAAGCTGTCGCTGCCGATGGCGGCGCAGGGCACTTGACCACAGATAACGACGATCGGAACGGAATCCGCGGTGCAGTCTCGCACCGGGGTCACCGTGTTGGTGGCACCGGGTCCGGAGGTGACCAGAGCCACACCCACCTTGCCGCTAGCTCGTGCGTATCCTGCTGCCATGAAGGTGGCCCCCTGTTCATTGGCGGGGACGATGAGTGGCATGGCCTGGTTATGATCCGCATTGTATCTAAACACGGCGTCATAGGTTGGAAGTATAGCCCCCCCGCTGTAGCCGAAGATCGTATCGACACCTTCATCGGCGAGTACTTGGATGATCATCTCCGCGCCAGTCATGGTTTTCCCCGTAAGGGGATGATCTATATCCTTCAATGGTATGTGATGTTCGTTCATGGCAGAGTTTCTATGATGGGTTTCCCGGCGATCAGGAATGCCCCGCAAACAGTTTGTTGAAAACGCCTATTGTACCTCAAACGTCGTCGAAAGTGGTCCAGGCGTTAAGGATCATTTGGAGTACAGGCAAGCCATGTATTGCAGCTACAGACTAAAAGTCTATTCCAACCTATCCCCGGTGGTGTAAACTTAGTAGCAAGAAATTACTTGATTTATGGGGTGATCGCCTTTGCTATAGGCATAGTTCTTTCTATAGCTATTTTATTCTAATGCGGCCATATGGCAAAGGTGGTATGCGATGGGCCCTGATAACCCATTCGCCATAGGTATAAATGTGAGCCAACTCTATAACCCGGATATTTTATGAATTTATGCGATGATCGCGTAGAGATTTGTTTTCACAAGGGATTATGCGAAGGAGCGGCGTATTTACGATTACGGCTGGCTGAGCAACAATCTTGTGGAAACAAAGATCAAGCGAGGGCGTGTGCAATATATGAGATATCCGGGTTAAATGAGGTTATAGCAGCCTTCAGCCAAGGGGGAACAGTATAATGAAAACTCTGACTATCGTTCGGCATGCCAAATCCAGCTGGAAATATCCGGAATTGGAAGACTTTGATAGGCCTTTAAACAATAGGGGGAAAACCGATGCACCAGTCATCGGGCGCCGACTCAAGGAGTTGAAGATTTCTCCCGATCTTATTATCACCAGTTCGGCAAACCGGGCATTGACTACGGCCAAGGTCATCGCCAAAAAGATCGGCTACCCTAAAAAGAAACTGGTTGCTGATAAAAAGATCTACATGGCGGATAGTGAAGCCATCTTGGCGGTATTACGTCAGGTCGACGATGCGTATAAGGATGTATTCATTGTCGGTCATAATCCTACTCAGACTGATCTGGCAAATGAACTTACCGGTGAGTATATCGATAATGTGCCCACCTGCGGTGTGGTGCGTATGACGCTCGATATTGATTCCTGGCGAGACCTGAAACCCGGAAAGGGGGCGTTGGTTTTGTTTGATTACCCCAAGAAACACGGCTAGGAGTCTGTCTGAGAATAGTGTCCGTAGCGAGGGTAAGACTGGCTGAGCCAGATTATTCGTTCATATGAGGCGAATATTAGCTATATTTGACGACAATGGATGGAGAACCTGGCCAGTCAGACTTGTCCACAGTACGTTCTCTATTCTCAGGACCGGCTCCTAGGGATGCTACCGAAATAACTTTCCGAGGAGAGAAAGGCAGTGATCATGAAAAGGCGTAAATTCCTTGCGTATGCTTTAGGCGCATGGGGTATTGTATTTGCGGGATCACGCAGTGATAAGGGCTCGGACGGATGGAAGCCCGTCGTTGATTGGCGGAATGACTGTTGCGTCAAGGACGGCTGGATCCTACGGAGGTCGGACAAGTAATGATCATCCGTTCCTCACAACTCGATTCTAGTTCGGAATTTGACGTCTGCATCGTGGGAACCGGGCCGGCGGGTATCTCGGTCGCGCTTAAACTGGCAGAGCGGTTCGAGAAAATAGTGTTGCTGGAGGGGGGATCCGACGAGTGGACGCAAGAATCTCAGGATCTGTATCGGGGCACAGTGGTTGGCGATCCCTACTACCCGCTCGATTACACACGGGTTAGATATCTCGGCGGCTCATCAAATCACTGGGGCGGAAGGTGCCGCCCCATGGATGCGGCAGACTTTGCC
>JAAEPA010000635.1 GCA_024222475.1 Gammaproteobacteria bacterium
CGTTGTTCCCGTCGTCGCCAAATACGCTCGGCCGGGTACCATTGCCCGAATATGGACATTTAGCGGATCGCTGCCAATTGCGCCGTCTGACCATTCGTGAGTCGGCGAATGGGGGGAGGTGCTGCCCAAACTATCCCCCCACCCGCTTTGCTCGTAGACGCTCCAATCAGTATCGACTACCTGAGTTAGCCCCGGCTGCCAGGGGATTTCTCCGATTAAAACAGGCCAATCGTTGACCGCCGTTACCGTCCGGTTGAATATCTCAAAATACTCTGTACTTCCCCTGGCAAACCGGACAAAGCTTTTATCAGGTTTGCCGGGAACGGCGACATTTCCCAGACCATCACCCAAAAGGCCCTTCGTGAATTCCGGCTTCGGACTGAACATCTCTTGTATAAGATGCCGAAATGCAGATACTAATTCGTCATATTGAGACATATCAAATCCATTTCAGGCTCGTAATTGCCGTGCCCGTTGGTATATTGGTGTCTGTTGCCGTACCTGTGGGGTAGGGGTAGTTGGCAAAGACAATCATTTGGCCCGCTGGCGCGTTCGCTCCCAAGACAACCGTCCCTAGCGAGCCGCTTAATGTCATTCCTCCCGGCTCGACTCCGGTAAAAGGGGTGGTGAACTTTTCAACCAGCACGCCTTCGCCGGGGCCGGTGCCCTGGTAGAAGCGGGCGGATATAACCGGCCCGATAGGATCACCCGGCAAAACATCTGACCGCTCGAACAAATCCCAGACCGTACCGCCTGATCGACGTGAGGGAATAAAACATCTATTGTCATTCATCACGAGCGCAGTATAAGCCCGGTCGTTATTTGCGCCA
>JAAEPA010000636.1 GCA_024222475.1 Gammaproteobacteria bacterium
CGTTGTTCCCGTCGTCGCCAAATACGCTCGGCCGGGTACCATTGCCCGAATATGGACATTTAGCGGATCGCTGCCAATTGCGCCGTCTGACCATTCGTGAGTCGGCGAATGGGGGGAGGTGCTGCCCAAACTATCCCCCCATCCGCTTTGTTCGTAGACGCTCCAATCAGTATCGACTACCTGAGTTAGCCCCGGCTGCCAGGGGATTTCTCCGATTAAAACAGGCCAATCGTTGACTGTCGGGGCCGTGCGATTGAATATCTCAAAATACTCTGTACTTCCCCTGGCAAACCGAACAAAGCTTTTATCAGGTTTGCCGGGAACCTCGACATTTCCCAGACCATCACCCAAAAGGCCCTTCGTGAATTCCGGCTTCGGGCTGAACAAGTCTTTTAATAGATGTCGAAATGCCGCTACTAATTCGTCATATTGTGCCATTTTATATCCATTTTACGCTTGTAATTGCCGTGCCCGTTGGTATACTCGTGTCGGTTGCTGTGCCTGTAGAGTAGGGGTAGTTGGCAAAAACCATCATTTGGCCCGCTGGCGCATTTGCCCCTAGAACTACCGTCCCTAGCGAGCCGCTTAATGTCATTCCGCCCGGCTCGACTCCGGTAAAAGGCGTGGTGAACTTTTCAACCAGCACGCCTTCGCCGGGGCCGGTGCCCTGGTAGAAGCGGGCGGATGTTACCGGCCCGATAGGATCACCCGGCAAAACATCTGACCGCTCGAACAAATCCCAGACCGTACCGCCTGATCGACGTGAGGGAATAAAACATCTATTGTCATTCATCACGAGCGCAGTATAAGCCCGGTCGTTATTTGCGCCA
>JAAEPA010000637.1 GCA_024222475.1 Gammaproteobacteria bacterium
CGATATGCCGCATTGTTTTGTGTCGTCATTCCGGCAGGGAAGCCGGAATCCAGAGACCATGGATGGCAAAGCCGGCACCTTTTATAGAAGTCGGATTTCTATCAGCGGGCGACGGGTTACACCCAACTGAACCTATGTGTAGCCTCGTCACTCAGTTGGAGATGCTGACCCTGTGGTCAGAAGGGGAAGGTCGCTGTCAGCGGTAAGCCTGTTCTCTACTCTACCCAATACTTTTCGGACCCCAATACTTTTCGCCAATACTTCGGATATCAATATCTCGATTACTACCCTCGTTACCTTAATAAATACATAAAAAGCAGTCACTTGCGCGATAGTGCCGAGTTTTTTTCATTAAGTATATACGGACCCGTTAAGTCTTGAAAGACGCGATTCCTTACCCGATAATCTCCGCTTTCGATCGGGAATTACGATTATGGGGCTATCCCTCTGAGTCGTTGGCAACGCCCACGGACGGGGTTGTGCTAACTCGTTCCCTCTACACCCGGATTCTGATCGGTTCCTTCACAGTTATTTATAAGAGAGAGATGTTGTATGTTCGACAAAGTATTACTAGCGTTAAACAATTCAGATAAGCCGGTTGCCTCGTTTCCAGCTTTGCCGCCCACAACCAGCGGGACTTCTCCCGGCACCCCTCCAGTGCCGCCCGAAGGGTTCGTCGATCAACTGCTCGCCTTCATCTATACGAGCGCGCACTGGCTGGGGGGGCTGATTGTTCAGCTCCTGGAACAGATCATTCCTTTGCAAGGCCCGGAGAAACTCATTGACCCTATTGGTTACCTTGCCCTGTTAACGATATTCTTGATTGTAGCCGAGGTTGCAAAAAAGATTACTTGGTTGGTGGTCTTAGTAGGATGGGTATTGATTGTGGCGCGCGTTTTTATGGAAGCAAAGTAGTCATACCCATGACGAATGAGTTTTCAGGCCCCATCGCCTTTGCCGCATAGCGGCGCTAGAACACGAAAACCATTTTCCGTCGTAAAGATTAACGGAGAAGTTGCGGTGCGCATTTTAACCAATCACGGCAGATATATCATCAAGTACCATAGACTACAACGAAACCAAAAGGCTTGGTAATATGGTGTTGTATCTTGCTATTGCGGCTACTCAGCCTAGGTCATTTTATCTGGATTATAGGATGGAAAACTTGAACAGATATACCAATAACTCAGCGGGGCTCGAAATGAAGCACCGTTCGATCATTATGACCATATTCTTGTTGTTCATCGTGTCGGTGGTGATAAACGTCGGGGATGCGCAGGGAGCGCAAGTGACCGACTCCAGTGTTGTAAACTTTCCTCACGATCTTCAGAGTTACGACGACAAGGCCGCTGACGGCATCCTGGAGATCTTAAAAATTCGGGCTCGCCAAGAACCCTTCAATGTGCTTGCCACGCTCATATTTTTCTGTGCAATCATTCATACATTCATGACCAGCAGGTTCTTGGCTATTTCCCACAGATGGGAACACCAACACGAAAAGAAAATAGCCGAAGGGTTAGCAAATAAGCATTCGGTACACCTTGGTGCCAGGTTATTTCATTTTCTCGGAGAAGTAGAGGCCGTATTCGGTATTTGGGCCGTAGCCCTGTTTACCACAATCTTTGTCTTTTACGATTGGTCCACCGTGGTCTTTTATGCCGATGAACGAGTGAATTTTACCGAGGCCGAATTTGTGGTGATCATCATGACCTTGGCGGCGACTCGGCCTATCTTGAAACTTACCGAATCCATCATGTGGAAAATAGCCAACTTGATGGGTGGGACCTTGGCTGCATGGTGGTTTACTATTCTAACGCTTGGCCCCATTATGGGCTCTCTCATTACCGAACCTGCCGCCATGACCATCTCAGCGCTATTGCTTGCCGACAAGCTGTATGAGTTGCAGCCGAGCAAGAGGCTTAAATATGGCACCATTGGTCTATTGTTCGTCAACATATCTGTCTGTGGGACTCTGACCCATTTTGCCGCTCCTCCCGTTCTGATGGTGGTCAGTCCCTGGGATTGGGATATGGCCCATATGTTCACCAACTTTGGCTGGAAGGCGGTTGTCGGGGCAGTCCTTTCCAACGGACTATACTTTTTCATCTTTAGGAAAGAGCTTTCCCAGTTGCAGGAAAAATTTAAGCTTCGGAATTTGAAAGACGAGATTCAGAGACGATATCTAAGTCGTAGCGAGGTCGAAGCCGAATTCGATCAAATTGTGGTCGGCGTGGATGAGGAATTGAGTTTTACCAAAACCTTCGAGCAGAAAATCGACGAGGCTACCTTTGAGATAAAAGAACGACTGAGAGATCGCCTTAGAGAGCGTCACTTGCCTAGCATTATCAAGGAGGGTTTTGATCGGACCTTGGTCAGGGAGGCTTATGATCAACGATTTGAAGAGATTAAGCTCACTGCCATGCGCAGAGCATTCCCGGGCTTATTGCCTGAAGATCAACGTCCAGCTTTTAAAGACCCGGACTGGGATAAACGTGATGATCCGGTACCGGTATGGGTGACCCTGGTCCACTTGCTTTTCTTGGGCTGGACGGTTCTGAATGCCCATAATCCTGAATTGTTCGTTCTCGGTTTCCTGCTCTTCCTTGGCTTTGCCATCGTTACGTCCCCTTATCAAAATCGAATTACTCTGAAACCGGCGCTTTTAGTCGGTTTCTTCCTGGCAGGCATTGTTATTCACGGTGGGGTTCAAGGGTGGTGGATCGAACCGGTGCTCGGAAGTTTGAGCGAGGTCCCACTGATGCTGGGAGCAACCATACTGACCGCTTTTAATGACAATGCAGCGATTACATTCTTGAGCACCCTGGTGCCGGGGTTTACTGATAGTCTTAAATATTCGGTGGTAGCGGGCGCGGTTGCCGGCGGAGGACTAACCGTGATCGCCAATGCACCGAATCCGGCAGGGCAGTCTATTCTCAAGAAGTACTTTAAACTCGGAGTTTCTCCGCTGGGTCTGTTGATGGCGGCCATAGCCCCCACGGCAGTTGTATGGTTTGCCTTTTTGATTCTTTGATGGATCTTCGCCCCACACCCAAATGCTTGAAGATTTTGTATTCCAGCCTGATGTTCACATCGGTGTTGCTGGAGTCTTAAATCGAAAACAGGAGCGATTCGGAACCACATTGTCTCGCAGCAGGTAGCCCGCCAGACCCCACTCGGTAACTTGAGGAAGGCCGTCGAGTGCGAATCGTGCACGAACCGTCCAAATGTAATTGGTCGAGGGCTTCAGGGATTGTTCCAGTTCGTGATAGCTTGTTCTCACCCCATCGCGGGCGTAAACCAACCGGCCTGAGTTGCTGTGAACGGTTTTCCATACCCGCAGCTCGTAGCTCACATCATCTACGCGATCGAGGTTTTCTTGCTCATCGGTTTGCCGATCTTCAGTTCGTGGAAAGTGTTGCCAACGCAGAGTGGGTTGTAGTGAATTGACTTCGACGAATTCCCCCCAAAGCTCGAAGCTGCCTTTTTCGAATGGCGGATATTCAGGCTGCAGGCCTATCGAGGAAATACTGCTGCAACCCGGTGTGAGGCCCAGTACCATCAGCAAAAGCATCGTTCTTAGGCAGGTTCTGACCCATAGTGGAACTGATAGTCTATTGATGACTCGATAGTCGAGCCCCAAACGAAATCTCTGTTGTAGGTGGCACATATGGCCGATCATGGTGCGGTTAGAGGGTAGACCAAAAAGAGATCATCGATGACCTTTTCCCGAAGACGGGGGAGGCAGGCGAGGACATTGTCATAGAACATCTGACCATTATTTTCCCCCCACTCGAGATACTTTCGCTGTTCACCAACACATTGCACGGTATCCTCCAGCAGCACCTCGTTATCGCTCGCCCGAATGATTCGAATCCGCGTTTTCATGTACGCGGCCGAAGGGGGGTCGATCTCATAACCACCCCACAGTCCTCCGTTCTCGAACTGTACCTCCAGAACGGTATCGATCTCGTGCAGATCCAGTTCATCGTATCGAACCTCTTCGCCTCTGTGCTTCGGTCCCCTGCCAGGTAGCGCGACAAACTCAAAAGGACTTCGTTCTTCGGCAAGTCGCACGAAGTCCTCAAGAGTAGTTTGCCCCAGATCCTGAGATTTAAGCCTGTCCAGCGCCTGGTTGATTCCCGCCTCGGCCTTCTCGACCTCATCTTGGGGAGGGGTGTTCAACACCCCATACCGCCACCGAGATACTTGGCGTACATATAACCTCGATTACTTGTCGTTCCGGCGAGGTTTGTAGCTCAGGTATATCCCGCCGGCCGCGGCCTCGAACATCAGGCCGCCTTTAGTAAGGCTGAAAACGGCGACACTGGGAATGCCCACGCCGTGATTTAGATTTAAAACTGGTCAATCGTTTACAAACCGATTGGAGTAAAGAGCAGGCATTGGTCTTGCGGATGAAATGAATTTCCTATTTTGGCGCTGAATGATCGCTCGTATTCAAGACGCGATAACAGGAGCATAGACCCAGGCCATGTCACTGTTGCAATAACGATGACGGGCGATAATTCAAGCCAGATGGGGAAGTGTGTCGGTAGCATTCCTTGCATGGTATAAGGATTAACTATCTACGGACTGATCAAAATCAAGGAGGCCAGAAAAAAACGAATAAATTGAATTTGTACGGCGAGCTGCTTCCCCACTCTTCGTATTGCCAGAACAAAGGCAGCGATGCGCATACTGCGGGAATCAGCAAGTTCACAAGCTATAACTGGCTTTCCGGTAGCATTCGCGACATGAAGGCCTTGAAACGCCGCCATCTGCCGGTTTGGGGTTCGTTATCTTCGATGACCTCTTTACCCTCGATGAGCCCATGCCAACGCAAGCTGCCATTTACATCTTCAACGACCCTGTAGGACTTGTTTGGCAGTCTTTTCATAAAGGGTTCAACGATCCTGGATGACATGTCTGCAGAGTCCACCAGCACCCCCATCTCGGTGTTGATATCAATCGAACGTGGATCAAGATTCAAGGACCCAACAAAGAGGTATTTCCTGTCGATCATGATTGCCTTGGTATGCAGTGTTACCGATTCGAAGGCTTCTTCATCGTCGCCTTTAGGTACTTCTGTTGCATCTACGCGCATCTCGTGCAGATCAACCCCTACCTGAATAAGGCGGTGGCGATAACGAGCATAGGCCGCATGGACAGGGATGTGGTTATTCGAGGCCAGGGAGTTGGTCAGCATGGTGACACGTATATTGCGGGCGGTGACACTATTCCAAAACTCAATGCCTTGCTTACCGGGAATCAGGTAAGGGGTGACAACGATGACTTCCGAATCTGCATTCGCGATTACCTCAGCCATATGCGTGATCAGCACCTGATGATCCCGCGATACCTTGTTCAGTAACTTCTCGGGATCGTCGGTGATGACTTCAGCCGTTGCCGGAAAGAGTGGAATACGATTATTAAACAGGCTCTGAATCAGTTCTGACTCTATGGCCCTTACATAAATAGATTGGGTTTTCTGACGTAACTCTTCAGAGAATTCTGAGCGAACAGCATCGAGATTGCGCTGACCCTTGCTGGAGCTAAACGCCTCAACGGGCACTGATAGTTCGTGGTTCCAATAACGATCGAAGGTTTTAGCGATCTGATTGGCGACGGCTCCAAGCCCCAGGATATCCAGGTCGCGGAATTCCCCGGTTTTATTCAGTTCGAAATGCTCCTCGGCAATATTACGTCCACCGACGATGCTGACCTGATTATCAACCGTGAATGATTTGTTGTGCATGCGGCGATTCGCACGATCAAAATCACCCAGGTAATTAAGCCAGTAGAAACCGCCGCGGCCAACGGGATTAAACAGCCGCATTTCGATATTGGGATGCTGGCTGACCAGCAGAAATTTCTCATCATCGACTTCGGTAAAAACATCATCCAGCAGTAAACGTACACGTACACCACGATCCGCGGCTTCGAGCAACGAGCCGACGAAGACCAGGCCGGCCATATCGTTTTTCATGAGGAAGTACTGGGCATCGATGCTTCGCTCCGCCATATCGATCAGGGCCAGCCTTGCCCCAAATGCGTCCATGCCGCTTATCAGTGGATAGAAGCCCGAGACATCAGGATGTTCTTTATGCCATTCAGTAACAGCGCGACCTAAGGTGGTGTCACTCGTATCCGTCATGGCTACGCTATAGCTGCGAGGGTGGTTCATGGGGCCTGTTGCACAGTCAGTTATTAGTGCTGGCAGTAAAATAATGAGAACAATGATTCCAGCTGGTTTTTGCATCGGGATTCCAAGTACTCACTTTCTATCGTAGTTCTACTGGCCATGAAACCGATTCCAGTTGGTTGTTTCGGAATGATGCACTGACTGACTTGGTCCATTGGCACAACAAGGCGCTACCTAGATAGCTGCAATTAAACATGGATTCCGGCCCGATTTGCCAATTCACCTCGACTTCGAGTCGTTCGGCGCCTGGCCAGGCGGTAAAAAGCTGAACACCATAATTATGCGAAAGTCGGAGAATCCGACGATTTCCTGCAAAGATTTCGATATCTCCATTGTCAAGTTGCTTGCCTGTCACGGATTTGTTGATGGCTAGCAGGGCATCGAGAGTCGTGGGCAGGGTAGGGATAATGATTCCATCATCAGACATCTCAAAAGACAAATTTTTAGTATGACTTGCCAAAGGAGCGACTTGGTCTGCAAAATCTGATTTCTGGTCGCGCTTGAGTGTTTCTGAAAACTTAATAAAAGGTGAAATTGCTTCACGGTCCGAAATACCGGTTTGTCCCTCGGGTTCAGGCTCGCTGGCAATTTCTGTCGCAGCCGGCATGGCGGGTGGCGCCATCATGTCAAACATCACTTCCTCTTCCATGGGTATTGCTTCGGTTTCAGGCCGTTCTGTAACCGGGATGTCATCACTTTCGGTTAACTCGGGTTGTTGCTGGGTCAAATCCAGCACAATGCTGAAACTCAACACCACGACTGCAGCAGTGGATAAGGCCCGCACCCACTTGTTACGACGGCTGGCTATCTGACCCTGCGCGGCCTGGCGGATGCGTTTGTCCATTGTGGTCGAGGGTTGTTCTTTTCGCGATAGCTGATAGAGGTCGCGCAGGCGCTGTTCCTGGTGTTCGTTCATAAACAGTCCTCCATCAGTTGTTTCAATCGCTGCATCGCGTACCGGATGCGGCTTTTGATCGTCTCACGGCCAACGGCCATGACATCGGCGATTTGTTGCAGGCTTAGGCCCGCTTCTTCCTTGAGTAGAAACACGTCGCGCTGCTCGATGGGCAGGGCCGCGACACTGGATTTGATCAGCTCTACACAGTCCAGCGCTTCCTGCTGTCGTTGCGCGGACACATGCGCATTGGCCTCGCCATAATCATCCAAAGGGTCGGCTATACGGATATTGGCCTTGCGGAAGGCATCGGTGCTGAGGTTGCGCGCTATCGTGTATATCCAGGCGCGAAAATTTTTTCCATCGAATGCTTGCTTGTTCTTGATCACGCGCAGCCAGCAATCATGAAACAGGTCTTCAGTGGTTGATTCGGCATGACCCTGGCGTAGCAGAAACAGGTGAATATTTTGACGATAACGTCCGTACAACGCATCAAACGCGGTCATATCACCATGATGATATGCCAGGTATAGTTCCTCGTCGCTGATGTTGTCCTTGTTCATTGGGTTAGTTTAGCCACCAAGCACAGGAAGGGAACGTTTTTATTCTTACCAATGCAGGAGTCAGTGCCAAAATGCTTCCGATCTTTCAATCCAGAAAACGCCGTGAATTCTTCCATGGAGGCTTAACGACAGCATCCACGCTGTCGACATTTCTGCATCGAAAGACCGGAAGCCAAAGTGATAACAAGCTGATAATTCCCCGGCTTAGTCCGGTGTAAATATCAGCTATTCGGGTCCAGTGACTGCGCCAGCTCGACCAGGCGGATGAATTCGCCGCGGTAGCCATGCGGGTCGTTGCCTCGGGCAGATCTTGCCAGTTGCAGGATATTTTGGTGGCTGAAATTTTCGAGGTTTTTGCTGCCGCGTAACAACTCGCCAAAGGCCGCGACAGAGGAAGCGAAACGCAGGTTGTCCGTTGTATTTGATAGCTGTTTAATTTCATTGGTTTTTAATGCGTGCTGCAACAGTATTGATCTGTCTCCACCGGGTTTTTTGTAGCGTAGTTTGACGAATGCCAGTTCGTTGCTATCGACTTTTGTGGCTATCTTTTCGGATTGATAGCGAAGCGGTTCGATGCGCTGCTGTGCACTGTTGGTCAGCGTGATTTCATACAACGCCGTGACCGTATGACCCGCACCGATCTCGCCGGCATCGACCTTGTCGTTATTGAAATCCTCGCGATTTAACAGACGATTCTCGTAACCAATCAGGCGGTATTCAGACATCCTGGCCGGGTTCCATTCGATCTGAATCTTGACGTCCTTGGCAATCGTTTCCAGCGTGGCCGAAACCTGATTGACTAGGGTTTTGCGCGCTTCGCTAAGGTTATCGATGTAGGCATAGTTTCCATCGCCGTGGTCGGCCAGTTGTTCCATCAGGTGGTCGTTGTAATTGCCGCTGCCGAAGCCGAGCGTGGTAAGTGAAATTCCGGAGTTTTTGTTGCGCTCGATCAGGTCCAGCAAGGCCTGGTGATTGACCGTGCCGACATTAAAATCACCGTCGGTGGCCAGGATCACGCGGTTGATGCCATCCTTGATGAAGCCTTGCTGCGCCATGTCGTAGGCGAGCTTGATACCAGCCGAGCCGTGGGTCGAGCCGCCTGCAGTGAGTTTATCCAGAGCGGCGAGTATTGTGCCATTCTGGTCTCCTTTTGTGGATTCGAGTACCACGCCGGAAGCGCCGGCATAGACGACCATGCTGACCTTGTCCTGCTCATCGAGTTGTTTCACGAGCATTCTGAACGCTTTTTTCAACAACGGTAACTTGTTGGTTGATTTCATCGAGCCGGACACATCGATCAGGAAAACCAGATTTGCTGGCGAACGTGACTCAGCATCTGGCAAGTAACCCTGCAGGCCGACCTGCACCAGATGGGTATTGGCATTCCATGGTGTAGCTGCAATTTCAGTCCATACCGAAAAAGGCGCATCTGCGATGTCAGGGCTGGCATATTGGTAGTCGAAATAATTCACCAACTCCTCGATACGTACCGCATCGGTTGGCGGCAGCACGCCCTGGTTCAAATGACGACGCACGACAGCATAGGCCCCAGTATCGACATCAATGCTGAAGGTTGATACCGGTTCATGTGCCACCTGCTTAACACCGTTGCTGATGATCTCGCCATAGACCTCACGATTAGTTGGTGCGCCGGCAGGTCGGATTGCCATGTCATAGGCCATCATCGGCCCAAAACCTCTATTGGCAACAGCGCCTGAAGAAGAGAAATTCGACATGCTGTATTCCTGTTCTGCCACAGGTTCCGCCAGATCCATTCCCCGACTACTGGTTTTTCTTTCTTCCGTTTTGGATAGCACCGGGACCTCCTTCGGCACAGGTGCTGGCGTTACTGCCGTTTGCTTCGGTTGAGTCTGGTTCTGTACGCAGGCCGTAGTGATCAGGGTCAAGACCATGCTGATTGTGATGACTGAGTTTCTCATGTTGGTTTCCTCTCGTTTTTAAAACATTCATCACCTAAACGTTTAAGAAAACAAAAAGGGGTTAAAATGGTTTTCGAATGACCAAACAAGCAAGGAGAAGAAAAAATGACGCAAGCAATACCTGACGGATACCACAGCGTCACATCCTACCGGATCGTTGATGATGCCG
>JAAEPA010000638.1 GCA_024222475.1 Gammaproteobacteria bacterium
ATCGGGAAACTTCCAAATACCACCTTGGATTCATTATTAAACAAGACGGTTGATGTTTTCGGACGGTAACATCAACAATCCCATTTTTCGCTCAAGCCCGCAATCGCTCATTCTTGGGATCATAAGCCGGCTCGGCCAAAACCTTCGCCCGGCAGCGATTGCCCAGAATTTCGATGTCGAAGGCAGAGCCCGGCGCAGCGAATTCGGGGTTTATGTAAGCAAAGGCCAGACTTTTGCCTACAGCGTGGCCATAAGCGCCCGACGTTGTCACCCCGATAACCTGCTCGCCCTGGAAAACCGGCTCACCGCCATGAACGTCGGCATCCTCGGCAGCTACTTCAACATAGACTAATTTGGTGGTGATCCCTTCCTCTTTGTGCCGGAGCAGGGCCTCGCGGCCAATGAAATCACCTTTATCGAATTTTACAAAGCGTTCCATATTGGTCTCGACCATAGTCATCTCGTTGGTCATATCCGTGCCCCAACCGCAGTAGGCTTTTTCCATGCGCAAGCTGTTCACGGCGTAGGCCCCAAAATCGGCGATACCAAATTCTTCACCGGCAGTCCAGACCGCGTTGTAGAGGGCCTCAAGTTGAGCCGCCGGCGTGTGCAGTTCCCAGCCCAGCTCGCCGACGTAGTTGACTCGCAGCGC
>JAAEPA010000639.1 GCA_024222475.1 Gammaproteobacteria bacterium
ATCATCCTCGACTTGGACTCAAGCGTCAGTCCAACCCACGGCGAACAAGAGGGATCGGCGTATAACGGTCACTTTGGCTGCTCGTGTTATCATCCCCTGTTCCTGTTCAACCAGTTTGGTGCATCGTAACGATGAATGTTGTTACCGGAATCTATGCAATGCGCCTCGACGAGCCTGCTCCGCGTGCGGCGGCGAAGGCGTAGGGGTCGCATCGAGATATTTCAACTGTGGAGAGAATGCCAACCTCAAGATCTATCCCTATGTACCGGGCAGCTATGGCACCAGCATCGCCGAGGTGCCGGAAGGCAAAATCTGGCTCGCGGGAGAACCGAAGACTGGCGACGTCCTGACAGGACGTTGATCGGATCGCAATCATTTCTGAGCATACAGCAGTGCTGTTACATGGCAACGAGAGTCCGCTTTGGGTCAGGAGCGGACATTCCAAGCTGTGCGGTTTTATGTCCGCTTTACCCTCAGGAGCGGACGCCCTTCAGATTGCCCCTGAACGTCCGCTATGTGCCATAAGCGGACATTGTCTATGGGATATGGGCACTAAAGTAGGTCTGACTGTAGCCATTTTATTGTTCCTATCTCGATCTATTTTCGCCAATCGGAATCAATAAATCCGTAACCCCCGGAATTCTTTCATCTTTAGAATCAATTTTACTACATGATCCTCTCCAAAATTCTGCGTTTACGAAAATGTATGGTTTGCCAATTAATTGTATAATGTTCCATTTTGCTATAACAACTTCA
>JAAEPA010000640.1 GCA_024222475.1 Gammaproteobacteria bacterium
CTAATCGCCAATGGCGGGTGAATCTGCTTTGCTTGGATTTATGACGGCGTCTTGCAGTGGGACGTTTTCGGGAAGGTCGCTTTCTTTTGGTCATTAAAAAGAGCCGGAAGACCTTTAACAGGGTCTGTTAAACAGGACTATTTAGTGCCTGACGAATGAGTTTTCGGGACCCATCGCACGCTGCTCGCCCGAAAACCCGTCCGTCATGAGTATATACCCAGATAGTTTGGCGTATCATAGACACTCTGTATAGCCAATTCATCTCATGTCAACTGAAAACCCAGAGACCTCGGAATCCTATCAGCAGGCCGCACGGCTCATCACCTCGCTGCTTCAGCCCGCGCCTTATCCGCATCCCGTGAATCATATCGAGATGATCGAGACCCACATCTCCTGGGTGATTCTCACGGGGTCCTTCGTCTACAAGATTAAAAAACCGGTGAATCTGGGCTTTGTCGATTATACAGACCTCAAACGCAGGGAGTATTTCTGCCACCAGGAACTGCAATTGAATCGTCGTCTGGCGCCGAAAATCTATCTGGCCGTAGTGCCGATCACGGGCCCCATAACCCAACCCTCGGTAGACGGAGATGGATCGGCTATCGAGTTTGCCGTCAAGATGCACCAGTTTCCCCAAGGTAGTCTTCTGAACCGGCTCATAGAGAATAAGCGGCTTACTCCGGAGCTTGTTGATCACATCGCCCACCACGTCGCACATTTTCACACCGGTATCGAAGTCGCTGGAAAGGACACGCCTTATGGCTCACCCGAGGCGGTATTGGCACCAATGCAGCAGAACTTCAGTACTATCCGCGCTCACATCTCAAACAAGGCGCTACTTAAACCGCTAGAACCCCTGGAACAGTGGACCTACTCGCGTTACCAAATGCTCGAAACCACCCTGCGACAACGCAAGAATCAAGGTTTCATACGGGAATGCCACGGCGATATGCATCTCGGAAATATCGCTTTGATCGACAAGGAGATAACGATATTTGATGGCATTGAGTTCAATGAACAAATCCGCTGGATAGACGTGATCAGTGAACTGGCCTTTCTGGTCATGGATCTAGACGACCGTGGCACCCCTCAGCTGGGACAGCGGCTATTAAACCATTATTTACAGGAAACCGGTGACTACGGCGGTCTGGCGCTACTGCGCTTCTATCAGGTCTATCGGGCCATGGTCAAGGCCAAGGTCAACGCCATTCGGCTATCTCAGGGACATCTCGCTACCCGGCAACGCCAGGACTTAATACGCCTATACCGCAGCTATACCCAGTTGGCGATAAGCTACACCGGCGATCGAAAACCAGCCCTGATCATAACCCACGGACTTTCCGGCTCCGGAAAATCCACACTCTGCCAACAGCTTGCCGAACAACAGGGTTTCATCTGGATACGCTCGGATGTGGAACGCAAGCGACTCTATGGACTGGAGGCGTCTGAACACAGCCGTTCGGAAATACGCAAAGGTCTGTACACTGAACAGGCCGGCAAGCGAACATACAAGTGGTTGTTGACGCTCGCAAACCGGATTACCGATGCCGGCTTCACCGCCCTGGTAGACGCAACATTCCTCAGATCGGATCAGCGAAGTGCCTTCATCGAACTGGCCAACAGCAACAACCTACCCTGGTGGGTGCTCAATATACACGCCATCGAGAATACCCTGCGACGCCGCATCCAGGCTCGCCTTGCGCGCGCGGATGACCCCTCAGAGGCCAGCCTCGACGTCCTTACTCTACAGCTCCGAACCCGTGACCCCCTCAACGGCGACGAACTCAAGCACAGTATTGACATCGATTCGAAATCCGAGTATTCGATTGATGCCATCAAAACCCGCTTGGAATAACCATCTCGATAGTGTAGATATGTTATTTTTGGACTGATCGAATGGCAAACTATTGATGATCTAGCCCCACAGGGGAGTATTGAATGAAAAAATATCACGTATACGGAGTGGGTAACGCCCTGGTAGACATGGAGGTGACGGTCGACGACGAATTTCTTCGCCGCATGGGGATCGGCAAGGGCCACATGACCCTGGTAGATGAAAAACGCCAGATCGAGCTGCTGGCTGGCCTGGATCACCGAAACGGAAAATGGACCAGTGGTGGATCGGCGGCCAATACCAGCATCGCGGTAAATTACTTCGGC
>JAAEPA010000641.1 GCA_024222475.1 Gammaproteobacteria bacterium
CGTCGTCGGAAACACCGCAACAGCTAGAGGCGACCCCGCAATCTTCACCGGCATTCTGGGCCCGAGCAACCTGGCCATAGGCCTTGCGAACGTTCTGGCGATGCTCGTCCAACTTGATGAAAGTAGGCACCTCTGGGGGACAGCAATTACTGTCGGGCTCACAGCAGTTATCTTCACTCATTTAGCTAGCCTTATAGTCTATATTTTCAGGGACCGCTCACGGGATTTAGGAATACTGGAACATACTGGACAAGCAGGATCCTTCGATAATTTAATCGTCTGAAATACCAAGCTCGCAGCATCGAACAATAGTAAGCGGCCGCACAAGGTATCCCCGACACTTGCCAGGATTTTGATGGCCTCCACGGCCTGAAGGGTGCCGATCACTCCCACCACCGGGGCCAGTATACCCTCTGCGGCACAGGTCTCGTATTCGCCGCTCTCTTCCCGATATAGACAGCGGTAGCATGGGCTGTGTTCATTACTAAGAAATGTCGTCACCTGGCCTTCCATACGGATTGCCGCGCCACTAACGAGGGGTGTCGCATTCTGCACACAGGTTCGATTGAGCGCAAATCGGGTTGGAAAATTGTCGCTGCAATCCAACACGACATCGGCCCTGCAGACCTGCTCGTCGAGGTCATCGTCATCGAGCTGCCAATCTACCGCGGTAATATTGACATCCGAATTCAATGCCGCCAGGGTCCTGGCGGCGGATTGTGCCTTGGTATCGCCGATATCTGCAGTACGATGCACGATCTGACGCTGCAGGTTGGAAGGCTCGACGCGGTCGAAATCACTGATCACCAACCGACCCACGCCCGCCGCCGCGAGATACATCGCCGCCGGTGAGCCCAACCCCCCCATTCCGATAATGAGCACCCGCGCATCCAACAGACGTTGTTGGCCCTGCGCTCCGATCTGCGGCAATTTTATCTGCCGGCTGTACTGCGTTTGCTGTTGTTTATTCATTCGATGCCTGGGGTCCTGAAAGGACTAAGGAATGGTTCAATGGTAACTTAGTTATTTAACGCTTAGATTTAGTCTGTATTTGGGCGATCTGATTGAGTAAAAGTGCAGGAATAATGGTTCTATTTCGAACTTTTACGATTGAAGATCGTTCAAAGACGGGCTGAAGATGAGATGTTAAAGGGCTGAGTTATTGTTGAGCCATTCCTAAGCCCCTAACAACTGCTGAACTTTCTGAACCTCTTGCTGGGCCTCCACCACCAATTTCAGACTCTGCCCTGGTGTCAATTCCCCCAGGGGTAGCTTTGCAAACGCTGGGACCTCATTTATTCTCGGTAAACGTTCCATCAGCGGAGTCCCGATATAACTGTGCAATCTCGCGACTAGTACGATATCGGCAATATCCGCCGCCGGCTGATGGTCACGCATCCAATCCTCCCTGCTTCGAACCACAGCAATTATTTCTTCTTCAAATTTCCAATGCTTTAGCACCAACACGCCAACCATGGCACTCAATCTTGAAACCGTGGCCCGGATCTTGTTTGCATCCTCAGCGATCTCGGGTCGGTTTTCCAACTCGATCAACACCGCCGAGGCTCCGATATCCTGTAGCAGACCGGCGAGCATTACTCTGTCGGGAGAAAATCCTGGGCATGAACGAGCCAACACATAACTGATGGCAGCTGTCTTTACGCTTTGCCGACGGATATCATCCAACCGTTTTTTCAGCACGGGTGAATTCGAGTCATAAATAGAGCGCAAGGTATATGAAGTCAACAAATCACGTGTGCGGCCCAGCCCCATCCGACTAACCGCTACCTTGATATCCTTGGCGGGTGAAAACGTACGGTAAAATGGGCTGTTGACCACTTTGAGCAAATAGGCCGTCAGTGCTGGGTCCGCCTGAATGATCCGCGACACCGTTCGAGCATCGGAGTTCGGATCTCTGACAGCGTCACGTATCTTAACGATGACATCTGGAATACTGGGCAAACGCGCCTTACCTGATGCGAAATTCTGATATATTTGAGAATAGACGCCCGCGATACTCATGATTAGGTATCCAGTTTATGTTGTACCTAGGAGGCTGCCTCCTAGGTCCTGCAAGGGATCGTACTTGAATATCAAGTATATAGCCCATTAGGTTACTTGCAAAATGATAAAGCCCTATTTTTAATCCATCCTGAATTCATCGATATCATTATAAACCGCCACAAGAAACCCTATGGTGACTCAGTGGATTACGTCATACCTAGATCCTGTAAGTGATCCTGCTTGCCGGATCTAGGTCATAAGTCAACCAGATTCCCGGAGATAAACTATGGAAGTCGAGCAGGTCGTTCTCGTCGATAGCTTCGATAGACCCATCGGGTCGATGCCCAAACACAAAGTCCATCGAGCGCAGACGCCCCTGCATCGCGGCTTTTCACTTTTTCTATTCAATCACCAAGGAGAATTACTGCTGCAACAACGCAGCGCCTCCAAAACGACCTGGCCGCTGATCTGGTCGAACTCTTGCTGCGGTCACCCATTGCCCGACGAGCACTATGCGGACGCAGTGCGTCGCAGAGCTACCTATGAGTTGGGAATTGCTGAATGCAGTCTGTTCGAGATTCTTCCCGATTACAGTTATCAAGCCATCAAAGACGGCGTTATGGAAAATGAGATCTGTCCGGTATGGGTGGGTTGGAGCAATGAAGCACCGCAGCTCAACGATAGCGAAGTCAACGCCGTCCGCTGGGTCGCATGGAGCGATTTTATCGCTGCCATCATGAACATCAAGGATAATACCTTCGACGACCTGTCGATATGGTGTCTGGAAGAGGCGACATTGTTGCATGGTAGTGAAAAATTTCGTGCCCTCTGGAAGGAAAAGATGACATCTTGAGCCAAGACTAACGCCATTCTCTGTCAACCAAACGGCTTCTAAACCCGCCGCTCAGGGAATACAATCCAGTCTATGGAGATCATCGATACGCATTGTCATCTCGATGTAAAGGAATTCGATACCGACCGTCAGGCGGTTTTGATGCAAGCACGCCGAAAGGGGGTGACGGCCTTCGTAGTCCCGGGGATCGATGCCGATCACTGGAACGGCTTGTGGTCGCTTTGTGCCGGTGAGCCGGATCTGTATCCGGCCTTGGGGCTGCACCCCATGTTCATTGACCGACATCGCGACCAAGACCTAGAAACACTGAAATCCCTATTGGACAAAAGGCGCCCCGTAGCCGTGGGCGAGATTGGCCTGGATTTTTTTCTGAAAACACTGGATCGACAACGTCAGCAAGCACTATTCGAGGCCCAGCTAGAGTTGGCAAGAGACGCCGGATTACCGGTGATATTACATGTGCGCAAGGCCCATGATCAGGTGTTATCCAGCCTCAGACGTACCGGCCTGCACGGTGGGATATCACATGCCTTCAACGGCAGTCTTCAGCAAGCAAAAAAATATATCGATCTGGGATTCAAGCTCGGTTTTGGCGGTATGCTAACCTATGAGCGCTCACGTAAACTGCATGAACTCGCCCGCTCATTACCGCTCCAGGCCATCGTCCTGGAAACGGACGCCCCGGACCTCACCGTCTCCCAACATCGGGGAGAACGCAACAGCCCGGAATATCTGCCCTATTGCTTGACCGCACTGGCGAAGCTACGCAGTGAAGACTTGAAAGCCATCGCCCATCAAACTACCCTTAACGCGCAACAGGTGCTAAAGCTGAATGAGTGGAAATCGTCCTACTTAGGAATGCTTCCGGCCACACCTTAGCGAATCGCTTAGCGTGGATAAGCTCCTCTGAGGACATTCTTTTGGCAATCTCGTCTCTGTAGTTACCAATACACTCGCAGCTGTTGTTACTCGCGAGTGCAATCGTATACCACGCGTATGCCCGCGCATCGTCCCTGGGCATGCCGTTTCCATCCGCATACAATCGGCCAAGGCCAATCTGAGCATCTAGGTAACCCTGGCGAGCGGCGCGAAAGTACCAATCTAGGGCTTGTTGGTGATCCTGAGGGACACCCCGTCCGAGCCTATAGCTAATCGCCAGGTTTGTTTGTGCCTTTGGGTGTCCTTGCTCAGCGGCGCGACGGTACCATTTAGCAGCCTCGGCGTAATCGACTGGGACCCCTTCGCCGGCGCGATACATCATACCAACTCGGAGCTGCGCCTCGACGTCGTCTTGCTTTGCAGACGCCATGAATCGATGGAAAGCCTCCTTATATTCGCCGAATCCGTATGCCTCCAGACCAGCTTCGACATCCGCAGCAAGTCGCGGCCTCATACATAGAACCACGATCGCACTAATCGATAGCGTAACAAAAGCTCTAGAGGAAAATATACTCACCATACACTCCCATGGAACATCGACGTTTGGTGTGGGTGGTGGAGAAATCAAAGATCACAGCCAGCTGCGCCTGCGTCGCGACAAGTCGTTTCTTGATCACCGCTTTCGTTTTTCCGTTATTCCTTCGTTACCGTGAAGAAACCCGTCAAACCAGTCAACCGCTCGGCCTGCTCGCTCATAGACGCACTCGCTGTGGCAACCTCCTCTACGAGTGCTGAGTTTTGTTGCGTCGTGCCATCCATATCCATCACGGCCTTATTTACCTGTTCAATGCCTGAAGATTGCTCAACGCTCGCCGCAGCGATCCCGGCGATAATATCGCTCACCTTCTTCACAGCAACGACGATCTCATCAAGTGTTTCACCGGATTCCTCCACCAGCCGCGAACCCTCAGCCACCTTGACTCCACTATCCTTGATAAGAAATTCGATCTCCTTGGCAGCGCTCGCGCTTCGATGCGCAAGATTACGCACTTCACCCGCCACCACGGCAAAACCGCGCCCTTGCTCACCGGCCCCAGCCGCCTCTACAGAAGCGTTGAGTGCAAGAAGATTCGTCTGGAAGGCAACCTCGTTAATAACACCTATGGCCTCGCTGATCTTCTTGCTCGACTCGTTTATCTCCCCCATGGCGGCGACCGATTGACGAACGACATTACTGCCTTTTTCCGCGGCCTCCCGCGTCCCTCTTGCGAGTTGGCTGGCATGCTCTGCATTTTCTGCGTTTTGCCTCACCGTGCCTGTCAATTCTTCCATGCTCGATGCAGTCTCTTCGAGGCTGGTGACCTGAGATTCCGTACGCTGGCTCAGGTTGGCATTGCCTTGCGCGATTTCAGCCGAGTTCGAACTCAGCGTATCCGTAGCGTCCTGGATATCCCCGATGACTTCGGTAAGTTTTTCCACCGAGGTATTAGCGTCATGCTTGAGCTGAGCAAAAGCCCCCTGGTAATCAGCCTGAATGATTTCTGTCAGGTCGCCCCGTGCTATGGCACCGAGTACCCTTACGGTGTCGTCTGTGACCCGTTCAATCACCTCCAACAGCTCATTGATGCCGCCCCCCAGCACACTAAAGAACCCAGTCTTGTCCGCTAGAGAAATCCGCTGATTGAGATCACCACGGCCTGCCCCATCCACAATGGTATCCACTTCCCGCTCAACACCTAACTCCTGGGTGCGATCGCTCCATTCCACTGCCGTACCGAGACGCTGGCCATCGTCATCCACCACTGGATTGATAACGATTTTCATCGTTCGCTCTCCAAGAGTAAATTCCATCTGATGGCGTTCCGTGAGTTCTTCTAAAAAACGGCGCTGGCGCTCAGGCTCCGAATGGAACACGCTCATATTGCATCCGACCAACTGATCGGGGTTGAAACCCGGAATTTGTGTTCTTATAAATGATCTCATCCCAAAGACTGCTCTTCCCGGCAATGACGGCCTGTTCGAAGCGCTTATCGGCCTCCCGTTGCGACCAGTGGCCCGCTGCCAGGAGTGCGATTACGGTAAATACAGCCACCGCCATGCAAAACAGGGTAACGCGGGTATGTAGCTTCATGGAAGGATCCCCCTCTGTTTGGTCACGTCCGGAACTCGGTCACCAGCTTTCCGAGTCGTTGTCCCAAGTTGAGAACAATTTTATGCAGGTTGGGCTGAGGAACGAAGCCAAAAAGGGCAACGTTATTGAGACGGGTCTTGAGGGGCATGTCGATATTCTACCTGCACCGGTACGGCGCCGAATGGTGACGCCCCCACCGGCGTCACGAGCTATTCGACAGGATATCCAGCACTCATCCAGCTCGGGAAACCCAATCGATAGAAATACACCTTGGAGTAGCCCCACTCCACAGATTTCTTACAGGCTTGAGTACTGCGCATACATTTCACACCGTTACAGTAAAAGACCACTTCCTCATCTTTTTAACTACCTCGCCAAGCGACTCTGTACTGAGCGTCTTCTTCACATCCAAGTGATAGGCGCCAGGGATTCGGCCGGCTTCCCAATCTTGATCATTACGGGCATCGATAAAAACAATGCCCTTTTCAAACAACTGTTTCGCTTTTGTAGCGTCTATGGTGGTCGCGCCATCAATGGTTTCTGGTGATGATGCTAAAACGGGAGCAACCGCGAGCATCACAGCGAGAGACAGAACACCCAAGAAATATCGAGACATAATGCACCTCCAGTTAGATCTTTCGAATCGGACTTTGCACACCAGCCTAAAAAAGCGGGCGCTGAATTTACATTTCGAAAGGTTAATAGGAATCTTTAACGGTTGTTACGGCCGATTGAGAGATATGAATAATTCTTCGGTACCGGTTTTAGGCCGAGTTATCGCCTCCGTATGTCTTATCAAGATATTTTAGTTGCAAATTAACTGTTGATTTTAATTTTTAAACGCATAGAATGCCCGCCCGGGGATGATTAGGGTCAAGAGCTTGGCGTGATAAAGCTGCAAATTATATTGCAGTTGCCTGCACTGATTTCCCTGAAAACAGTTTGATACATTGCGTAAGGTACAATGTTGCTTAGGTCCTGCTAGTGATTGCATCCTGTTAAGTATTCTCACTAGCAAGATCTGAGCATCAATGATTATGGGACTAGAGCCATGATAATCGAGATTCTAAATAGCTTATTTAATCACATCGGGAAACTGGGTCGGCAGATACAACAATTACCCAAGGAGTTCGGAATTTACAAGATACAAATGCTCCCAGGCGAATCCACTGAACAAGCTGGACGACGGGCGGGTATAAAAATCTCCTCACATAAGACAATCGTCTATCTACCAGCCGGAACCAAACGCCTATAGGAACATTAAGTAATGAGTTTTTGGTGTGTATAGCACAGCGCTTTCATCCCATGGACGTGGTAGGGTTTGACCATATCATACGTTTTACGCCTGACTCTGAGACAAAGTCACTGTGTTGCACACCCCAAAAAACTAATTTTTGACATTAAACCTAGATCCTGCCCTAAAAAATTATCCCGCCACGAGTACAGCCACACCCTCATCATCTAAGAAATCATACCGGAGCAACCTCCTTCGCTTGGACACCGGCCGGAGGCGTTCACTGCTTATCTCATTCCACCTTGCACGATCTGCACGCGAATTCATAGCATACCCGAGCTATTCTTCACTACGGTTAAATAACTGATATAGCGATAAACCAAGTGCAATCGGAGCGTACCGATTTCCCTGGGGAGCTGCGTACAGCATCTAGATGTTGTGTTACGATTCATACAATGAATATCCTTTCCGGCAACTAAGAAACCGTTCAAAAACAACTTGTTCAACAACCTATTGTGGTGCTCATCGCTGAGGGGTGCATCAGCATGAATTATGAAGAAACCTTCGACAAAAGCTATAAAAGGGTGATGTCAGCCAGTAAGCACAGCGCTTCTTTTTTTGACACGTTTTATGACAAATTTATCGATTCCTCCCCTATAGTTGCACAGCATTTCAGAAACACAAATATGGAAAAACAGAAAACGATGCTGAAAAAATCCTTCTATAGATTGTTTGCTTTTTATGCCACCAACAATTCTGATGACTACATTGAAAAGATTGCTGACAGACATAGTAAAAAGGAATTGAATATAGAGCTGGATCTATATGATTTATGGCTTGAAAACCTGATTGATACCGTTAAGGACTACGATCCGGAATTCAATAAAGAGGTTGAGCTGGCCTGGAGGCTAGTACTCTCTGCAGGTATCACTTATATGAAATTTAGGCATAGCAGCAAATAATCGGTATATGAACGATCATGCGGTACCGGTCAGGGAAGTGTGTTATTCGCATTTCTAGGAGGCTGCCCGAGAATAGGGGTCGTAGCGAGGGAAAGCCATTTTGAGCCAGTTTTTACGATTAAATGAGGCGAATATTGGGCATATTTAACGAATTTAATGGGGAATTCTGGCCAAAATGGCTTTACCGCAGTAGGTTCTCTATTCTCTGACAGCCTTCTAGGCAATCCGACACCATTATGACTATCCATTCCCCTTAGAAGAGGGCAGGGCCGAGGCGAGAGCCCCAGCCCACTCCCTGGGTTACCAGATCGACTTAACGCGCAGTCACACTTACAACCTCAGACCAGGCTGAGCCTTCATCCTCGGCGCGTATGCGGTAGGTATATGTCGTACGACGCCGCCGCCTTTTATGAGTATAGCTGTTTGTATCGGCATCGAGCGAAATGCTTTTCCACCTACCCCTGTTACCCTTCCTCCACTCGATAACATAGCCACTCTCTCCACTCAGGTCGCTCCAGTTCAATATTATGCCTCTTCTTCCGGCCGTTGTAGCGACAAAGTTTTCAGGGGCACCAAAACCGGTATCTCCACCGGTACCTCCACCGGTATCTCCACCGGTATCTCCACCGGTATCTCCACCGGCACCTCCACCCGAAGCCGAAGGCCCCCAAAGGATGGAATTTGTACCGGCTTTGCCGAAAGTAGAAAAGGCCCGGTCCCAATCAGCAGGACTCGCACCCTTTACTCCAGGCACCATGATAATAACGTGAGTCGGGATTACTCCGGCCGGATCTTGACTACTATTGGACCCTAGACCTGCCGATGTGTTGTTTCCTCGCGGTCTGTAGCCGTGATACCAAACGTAGACCGACGGGGACATGTCACCGTTTGAAAGCGTTCGACCCCATGGATTCGGTGTGGATCCACTGTCCCCGTTAATCTTAAAACCGTTTGGCTCGGAACTGGTAATCGTGAAGGTGGTACTACCCGAACAGGATGGAACACCCGCCACCTTAGTATTACTCTGCAAAATGCCATAGATACCCCTACTGTCACAATCGCAAAGAGGTTTACCATTATCGCCATAGTTACCGCCGGAAGAACCACAACTATCGTTGAAAAGCTTAGGATCGGCGTTACCCCGCCCTATTCCCGAATTATTTTTTAGAGAACTCCAGGTATCTCGATTCTGGAAAACCGCGACCATCATACGATTAAGTACGTTGGCGGCGTGCCGCATAAACTCGACCTTTCCCGGCGTATCGGCCTTGGTAGATCCGGTTTGCTCGCTTATGGAAAACGTATAGATATTTGGATTATTATTGTATTTCGCGGCGAAGGCGGTGATGAAATCCTTCAGCTCCCGAACGGCATTGGAGTTTTCCCAATCAAGGATCTGCCTGGATTTGCCGGGAGGAAACCTCGTGTACCCTGCTGCCTCAAACCAGGTCGGAAAAACTCTGGCCTCGAGATCGAGCCTGATGTTTATGGTCGCCCCATCACTCGTCACCGCTTGCGTCTTTAAGGCGTTCTCGATAGCGCTCCAATCATAGGCGGAATCTTTTGGGTCTGTTGGACTATTCGGTTTACGCTTCTGATCGACATAGAATGAACTCCACGAAAGTGCCTGGAAGTAGATTCCCATCTTCTCCCCTCGACCGGTGTTTATCCAATCAGAGTAATAGGGTCTTGCCCACTCCTGCCAATGCCTGTCCATCTGGCTGACACCCCATTTATGAGAGAAACCACTAACCCAAATGCTCGGCGCAAATTTACGCTGCGTACCAGGAAAATTTGCAGCCGTAGCAAGCGCTGAAATGAAGATCATCACGAATGCAATAAACAAAAGCAAAGATATTCTAAGCTTTTGTGCTCCGGGTGTGCAATCCTTTTCAACGCGGCTAGAAATCGGGTTTGTGCTCTGATTGAAAAGGTTTTGAGTAGGATTTTTATATACAGAATTGCTGGAGGTTAAGTCACTCGAGTTATCGTTTGTTGATGAATCCATCATCCGTCAGTCTCCGATTTTTTGAGATAATTAAAATCAAGAAAACTGATAAGAAGGCAAACACGGTAAGTACTGCAGCAAAGGCGCACCCGCCAGACACTAGGAGACTGTCCTAGAAGCTTGTCCGAGAAAAAACGCAAAACGACAATAAAAACCTACCCTCGCTTGAAGACGAGGGAATTTAACCATCCCTGGTAGGGACTAGATAGGAATGCTACTCCCTAAATAGTGCTTGCCATTATCAGTGTTCAATATGTGGTAAGAAAGCTCAATACGATCATGCACAGTGGAGCGGATACAACCGGATACTTGAGCAATATTGCTCAAATAAAAGAACGACTCCTGTGTAATCGAAACAAAATTGTTTACAAATTCTAATTCGTCAGATTTTTTCAGCTGGCTGACATTACTGAAAACCATTCAGACAAACTGAAAGAAATCAGACCAACAAGAATCATCGGCCTGAGTCGAATTGAGCTTTCAATGTGTGGCGGTAAATGAGGGGGGGCTTTGTTACTTGGCAATTTAATTTCATAATTCTCCATGGTATCAACATCACAGTTATTATTTATTCCTTGCTTAAATCCATTTAATATTATTTTTTCCTTATTTTTCATAACCTGAATTCAGGTAATATGAATATCATCACAGACTCAATAATTATATGCCTGCATGACATTGGAATAAAATATTACCAGTTAAGAGGATGCTTGACCTTAGGAATTTTGTGACCGAGTTCGCAATTTAAAAAGTGCAAGACTTAGAGCTTGTTGGCCCGAAAAAGCGCTCGGAGGGAGGTATCCACACGTGACCAAGTTACTCACTCCACCACAAATCAATCGTCGTTCCGTATATCGGAGCCACTTCGGGATGTTTCAGCCGGCGCCAATACGCCAACCAATCTTCTTTTGAATAAAACAGTGGAATGACGTAATGTCCCCACAACAGCACTCGATCCAACGCATGGGTGGCGGTGACCAACTCCTCACGATCGCGTGCTCCGGCGATGCGCTTTATTAAATCGTCCACCGCTGGATTTTTGATCCCAGCATAATTCCGGCTACCTTCGGTATCGGCAGCCTGAGCACTCCAATAGATCTCCTGTTCGTTGCCCGGAGAGAGAGATTGCCCCCAGTGATAGACAATAACATCAAAATCGAAGCTACCGAGACGATTTTCGTATTGGGCGCTGTCCACGGTTCGCAGACTGGCCTTGATCCCCAAACGTTGGAGATTGCGGATATAGGGCAGCAACATGCGTTCATAGCGAGGTTCGAGCAACATGATTTCAAATTGCATGGGCTGCCCACTGGAGGCCTCTACCAGCTTACCCTGCTTGATCCGCCACCCCGCTTGTGCCAGCAGGCGAAGGGCCTTTCGGTGCTGTTCTCTTAACCTGCCCGAGCCGTCCGTTGCCGGAGGGTGGTAAATCGTGGTGAAAACCTCTTCAGGTAGGATATCCCGATATTTCCTCAGCAGCGCTATTTCCTTTGCATCGATAGGATCCCCTGCCGCCAGATCGGAGTTTTCGAAATAACTGCCGATACGACGATAACTGCCATGATAGAGCACTCGATTGATCCAATTGGAGTCGAAGATATACCCCAGGGCCTGACGCACCCGGGGATCATGGAACTGTGACTGACGGGTATTGAAGACCAGACCCAGCATGCCTATCGGTCTTTCATGAACGATGGCCTCCCGCCGAATCAATTCATCTCGCACCGCGGGATGATCGTAAGCGGTAGACCAGCGTGCGGCATCGCGTTCGAAACGCAGATCGTACTCGCCCGCCTTGAAGGCCTCCAAGGCGATATCGGCATCTCGATAATAATCATAGCGTATGGTTTCGAAATTGTGGCGCCCGACATTAATAGGCAAGTCCCATCCCCAATAGTCCGGATCTCGCCGAAAGGTAACTGAGCGTCCCGGGTCTACGGCTACGATGCGATAGGGTCCACTGCCAACGGGGGGCTCGAGCGTAGACTTATCAAAAGATTTTTTTTTATAATAATGCTCTGAAAGAACGGGCATTAATCCAAGGATCAGCGGCATCTCCCAATTGGCTTCTGCCCCGAAACTAAACTTGATACAGCGCGCGGTACGTCGCTCGGCCTTGACCACCTTAGAGTAATAGGATCGCATGTTGGGCCTGCCCTTGGCCTTCAAGGTCCGCCATGAAAACAACACATCATCCGCCGTAATCGGGCTGCCATCGTGAAACCGCGCCTTTGGATCTAGATGGAAGATTATCCAGGAACGGTCAGCCGGCATCTCCACGGACTCTGCGATCGCGGGATAAAGGCTAAACGGCTCGTCGAAAGAACGTGCCATCAGGCTTTCAAACATCAGCCAGTGATCACGAATCGGGACACCCTGAATGATGTATGGATTAAGACTATCGAAACTACCGATCACCGCCAGCCTAAGCAAACCGTCTTTGGGGGCATCGGGTCGGACATAATCGAAATGCCGGAACCCGGGATCGTATTTCGGCTCGCCATGCATGGCGATTGCATGCATCGGTCCACGCGCGAATGCGGGAGGGAATACCCACCCCAAACAAAGAAGCAGACAGGTGATTAACGATATTGGAGGTTTCATCACTGGATATGAGACTCCTGCTGGATAATTGATATAAACCCTTCTACACTCCCCCGGATGTTTCACCGTCCTGTGCGAGAGAATGAGTGGGTTTCCTGGCTGTTCGTCACCCTGTGGACAGGGATCATTTTTTTAACTATACCCCTGGCCCGTACCCTCCAGGAGTTCATCCGCAATCTTTGGGGCAAAGAGGTCTTCACCTATATCGTACTTACCGCCATCGCCATTGGAAGTCTAGGCGCAATTGCCCATCTACTACGATCTAAATCAACATCCCTGGTAAACTACTTTTGGCTGCTGCTCGTTGCCATGGTCTTCGTTGTCTACTCCTATCGGCTCAGCCAAGCCCCCGAGGAGGCATTACATTTCATCGAATACGCCTTTCTTGGGATACTCATCTACCGGGCATTTACCCATAGGGTCAGGAATTATTCTATTTATTTCTCGGTAGCCCTGGTAGGGGTAATCATCGGCACCATAGACGAAACCATACAATGGTTAACGCCTAGACGCTACTGGGATTATGGCGATATATGGCTGAATTTTGTGGCCGTCGCCCTGGCTCAAATCGCCATCGCGGGGGGACTGGCTCCCACCCTGATCTCGGCCAGACCCAAGACCACCAGTCTCAGGTTACCATTTCGGCTGAACATCGTTTTTATATCATTGCTGATCCTCACCCTGCTCAATACGCCGGCGAGGGTGACCTGGTATGCCGATCGCGTGCCGGCACTGGAATTCCTAAAATACAATCCGAGCACCATGAGCGAATACGGCCATCTGTACCATACCCCCGATATCGGTAGCTTTCGTTCCCGACTCTCGCGCGAAGAACTGCACGATCAGGATGAAACACGTTTCCAGCAGGCCGCCAAGATCCTCGATCAGTATTATGAGCGGAATACATACTCCGAGTTTCTGCAAGTATATACGCCCGATTCTGACCCCTTCGTCCATGAGGCCAGGATTCATCTGTACCGGCGTGACCGCTATATCTCACGAGCCAGCAGAGAGACCGAGGATGAATCCCTCAACCGCCACTATCTGGATGTAGCCTACCGTGAGCACCAGATCATGGAGAATTATTTTCCAAATACCTTGCAACTCTCCCGCTTTGCCCTGGATCAAGAAACCCTGCAAAGCATGGAATCGGCCCACATACCGGAAGACAATTATGAAAGCCCGGTCAGTAGACATCTCATCACCCTAGTAAGCGAGCGACAGCTCATTTCTCTGTTACTGCTAACGATACTGAGTCTTATAGGACTCGAACGCTTCATCGCACATCGGGAAAAATCATTCTTAGGAACCTAACACGGCGCAGATTTCTCGGCACCATCGCCGCAGGCTGCGGGGCCCTAACCCTAGGCCCAACGGGATGCGCAATTCAGCGGCGCAGGACATCCAAGGTACGCCTGTTGTTCTATACCGATGTGCACAGCATCGGAGAAATGCAGGCACCAAAGGCCATGGAAAAAGCCGTGGACTCGATCAACGAGCAGGGCGCCGATCTCATCATCAATGGCGGCGATTTGATACACCTGGGATTTCGATTATCCGAACCGGCGGCGGAAAAGCGCTGGGATATCTATATGGGCTTGCACGAGGCCATTCGTGGGGAAATATTCTCTACTCTGGGCAATCATGACCTGGTTGCCGTCAGTCCCAAGGATGGTTCACCTCCTAGCAAGGATCCCCGTGCCATGTTCAGGACGAGATTGGGTCTGGAGCGCTGCTATTATTCCTTCGATACGCTGGGCTATCACTTTGTGGTATTGGATTCGACTCTAATCAAAGCACAAGAGGCTAGCTATGGTGGCTGGATCGACCCCGAACAACTGGAATGGTTGAAGGAGGATCTATCCAAACTCCCCCCCTCCACACCGACCGTTGCAGTAACCCATTACCCACTGTTGACTAATTTCTATGCGGCAACCGTCGGAGCCACCCAAGCGACACCGGAAAAATTCGTCATCAGCAATAACGTGGAAGTACTAAAATGCTTTGCCGGGCACAAGCTCATCCTGGTACTTCAGGGACACATCCATGTTGACGAACTGATTCGTTGGCGCGGTATTACCTTCATTACCGGCGGCGCCATCTGTGGCGCATGGTGGCGCGGACCTCGCCTGGGGACAAAGGAAGGATATGGCATGGTCACGCTGGATGGCGACCAGGTTAGCTGGCGATACATCGATTACGGCTGGGAGGCGAAGAGACGCCGCACGGCCTGCTGTGATCCTGTTAAGACAGTTTAATTCAAAAATAGGATACCTGAATTCAGAACTCTATCAGTTCCCTCGATTGATGGTTAGTTAAACATCGAACGATACCGCTCGCTTGTGGAGTCGGCTAGAGATGATTATCTGACCTGTGTTATTGCGCTAAAAATGCAATAGCGCAGACCTGAATATCCCTGCTGCGCTTTTTCCTAACCATGTGCCAGAGAGCAATAAATAATAAGTATTGTGTCCTTTTAAATTCTGTTCCACAAAAGTCCCGCACTGATGTTGTTGAAGCAAAACGCGGTTACCGTGAGAAACGATAACCGCTTGATTGTAGAACTGAAGAATAGCGCACCCGGAGAGATTCGAACTCCCGACCCCCTGGTTCATAGCCGGAGACCTAAAACCATAACTCATTGTTTTTATAATCCCTGAATTCGTATAATAAGTGCATAACCTCTGCAAGTAACTGAAAGCAATGTGCCTTTAAGGTAAGACAAGACTTAGGCGCTAAGTAAGCAGTTACCGAGCTATTTACAGAGGCTAGCAATGAGCTATCATCACCTAAGTCTTGCCGAGAGACATTATATCGAGATTGAGCGCAGAGCGGGCACCTCCATGAACGACATTGCAAAGGCGCTGGGGCGTAGCCAAAGCACCCTCTCCCGGGAGATCAGCCGCAATACAGGACAACGGGGGTATCGGCATCAACAGGCGAATGGCCTGGCTGAACAACGCCATAAACAAAAGCCCAAGGCAGTCAAGCTTACAGATGAAATCAAACAGCTCATCGATGGCTATATCAAGCAGGATTGGAGTCCTGAACAGATCGCCGGCAGGCTGGCCAAAGAAGGGATTATCAAGCTCCATCATGAAACCATCTACCAGCATATACTGACAGACAAGAAAGTCGGTGGGACGCTGTATAAACACCTGCGCCACCAACACAAGACCTACCGCAAACGCTATGGATCAGCCCACAACCGCACTGGAATCCCCAACCGGGTGGACATTGAGCAACGCCCGCAACAGGCCAATCAGCGCCAACGTGTCGGCGATTGGGAGGCCGATACCATCATCGGCAAGAACCACAAGGGAGCGATCATGACACTGGATGAAAGAAAGTCGAAACTGCGCCTAGCCGCTCCC
>JAAEPA010000642.1 GCA_024222475.1 Gammaproteobacteria bacterium
CGAGCATGGAAGGTGCAACGGAGCGCTGGGAACTGGCTGTTGGGCGGCCAAGGTGAATCCTCGCGCCAAAGCATCGGTGTGGGCTAGGAGGCGGATTTTCCGATCACCGCGCCGGATTTGATTGAATGCCGCCCGGTATAGAATTCCGTTTGTTGTGGCGGCGTTTTCCGTCATTCCGGCCGGCGACATGAAGAGCAAAATGCATGTGGGTTCGTTTCCCGGCGGAAGGTCGTCGAGCCAACGCGAAAGGGCGATAATCTCCTCGGGAATGATTCCCGGGAAGAAGAAACAGTTTTCCGATTTCAGGATGTCTTCAGGAATTCTGCGAAGATCTTTTAAGAAAATATCAATCCGTCCCATAAAATTCTCAACACGGCTCGAAACAGGATCAAGAGAAAACGGTTGACGCTCATAGTCGAAAAACGAGTCAATATTGACCGCTCTATTAAGAAATGGGCGCGTCTTCTTGCTACCGAAAATTAGACTGCGGATGTTGCGCCTTTGGAGCTCGGAGTCAATGACGCAGGCGAGGTTGAGCTCATGCCCTTTCGCCCCCCCCAGGAACGGAAAAAGAGTCACAAAAGTCGGCGCCATGCTTCGGTCCATCGGTCGGATTACGGTGGATTACTGTGACATTATACTCAATCCTACGGGGCTTTGGCCTCGTTTCTAGAGCGGATGGCGCCACGGCCGCCCGGCTCATCATCGGCTAATACTACTGAGTCAGAAAGTCGCGGAGTGTTTTTTTTGCGAATCAGTTAGCCGCGGGTGTTGATGACCATGACGCGGAGGACTGACATGGATCTCAGCAGGGAAAAGACAAGCGAAGCGCGGTTTGCGGGGTATGTCGAAGGTCTTGCAGGTGTGATCGGGCATGCGGATCGGAGGGGTCCGCTGCGTGACTATTGCACCGGGTTACTCCTGCCGGGCGAGCGCAAGAGTGTGGAGCCGATGGCGGCGAAGACGGCCCCGGCACGAACA
>JAAEPA010000643.1 GCA_024222475.1 Gammaproteobacteria bacterium
ATCGTTCGTATTCAAGGCGCGATAACAGGCGCATAGCCTCGGCTATGACACTATTGTCGCAACGCTGAATACGAGCGATAAGGCAAGTCAGATAGGGAAGTGTGTAGGTGGCATTCCTTAGTTTCTGTCGTATGCCTCACTCTTCTGAAACGTAACAAAACGTTGGAGACATATAGTGACGTTAGTCACCAGTCGCAGGTCGGTAATGACGCTGTTTTCGGACCCCTTGAGCGCTCAGAGTCACAGGGCACGGATAGTTTTAGCAGAAAAAGATATTACCTATGACGTAATCGAGATTGATCACCATAACAAGCCAGAGGATTTGGCCGATCTGAATCCTTATAATTCAGTGCCTACCCTGGTAGACCGTGAGCTGGTTTTATACGATGCAAGGGTGATCATGGAGTATCTGGATGAGCGTTTTCCTCACCCACCACTGATGCCCGTGGATCCGGTAGCTCGGGCGAAGTCCCGGCTAGCCTTATACCACATTGAACGGGATTGGTATGGGCTGCTCGATGATTTGACTAAGGGTAGCGAAAGAAAAATGGCGTCGGCACGAAAGGTTTTGCGTGAAAGTTTGATGTCATCGATCGAAGTGTTCAAAGCCAAACCCTTTTTCCTGAGTGATGACTTTACCTTGGTGGATTGCACGATCGCTCCCATTCTGTGGCGCTTACCCAGCTTCGGTGTCGAATTGCCATCGCATGCCATCGCGGTCAAGCAATATGCCGACCGGCTTTTTGATAGGCCCTCATTCAGAGAAAGTCTCTCTGAGCTGGAGTTAGAGCTGCGTACTTGAGTGTTGAGACGAGTTGCTGAGCATGATGACCCCCAGTCGCCCATACCTTATCCGAGCAATGTACCAATGGATGGTCGATAATGGCATGACTCCGCATATGCTTGTGAATGCGGCAAGTGAGCAGGTCCAGGTTCCCCGAAATCATGTGAAAGACGGCAAGATCGTACTCAATCTTGCGCCTATGGCGGTACGCACACTCGTCTTGGGGAATGAGGAGGTAAGTTTTAGCGCCCGTTTTGACGGTCAACCCATGACCGTTTTAGTTCCTGTTGAACATGTACTCGCTATTTACACACGGGAAAATGGACAGGGTATGATGTTCACTGAAGAGGATAATCATCCGCCTGTAGGTTCCGAGGATAAGCCTCCGACGAGGCCGCGGTTAAAGGTGGTGAAGTAAGACGCTATAAGCACCGAATAAAGTATTGACCAATGATCGAAGTCATCCAAGGTGATATCACCCGCTTGGCGGTAGATGCGATTGTCAACGCCGCTAACCGATCATTACTCGGTGGTGGGGGTGTGGATGGCGCGATTCATCGTGCTGCCGGCCCCGAATTGCTTGAGTTCAACCGGGGATTGGCAGGTTGCTCAACGGGAGAGGCTCGCATCTCACCCGGTTTCAAATTGCTTACCCAGTGGATTATTCACACTGTCGGCCCAGTGTGGTATGGGGGCCAAAAAGGCGAGTCTGGCCTGCTTGAATCCTGTTATCGAAATTCGTTTGAATTGGCGCTGCGACATGGGGTAAGGAACATTGCCTTTCCGGGCATCAGTACCGGAGTCTATGGCTATCCAAAACAGGCGGCAGCGCAGATCGCCCTCTCGGTCATGCGGACATACGATACTCAATTTCAGCGTATTATCGCTTGCTGTTTCAGTGAGGAGGACCGGCGCATCTATGTGGATGGCTTAGCAGCGCAGGGCTACGAATAGTCAGACTAGCGGAAACACCTTGTCCGGGTTAAGAATGCCATTGGGGTCGAATTGACGTTTTATGCCCCGCATCAAATCCAGTGTTTGTGGGTCAATTTCACGGTCGACAAAATCCCTTTTTACCAGCCCTATGCCATGCTCGCCCGACAGGGTGCCCTGAAGTTTCAACACCAGCGAAAACACCTCATCCAAACATTTCTCCGCGGCTTTTATTTGCACTTCGTGTTCGGTATCTACCAGTAGATTGACATGGATATTGCCGTTGCCGGCATGGCCGAAATTGACGATAGGTATGTCATAGGATCGACTCAATTCCTGCAGGCCACCGATCAGTTCCGCCATCCGTGATACGGGGACGACGACGTCCTCGTTGATCTTGTTCGGTGCAACATTGCGCAAGGCCGGCGAGAGAGCCTTGCGGGTTGCCCAGAGTTCATTGACCTCCCTTTCGCTGTCCGCGGTAACGATGCGTAGACACCCACTGACCCGAGCAGCCTTGGCGACGGTCTTTGCGGCGGCCTCGATGCAGGCCTGGGCGCCGTCCACCTCGATCATCAACAGGGCACCGGCATCGGCCGGTAGATCGGTCTGAGTATAGCCTCGAATCATCTCCATGGCCTGGCCATCCATGAATTCCAGGGCATAGGGGGCCATGGGCTGGGCCATAATGCTGGAGACGGCACAGGCCGCTGATTCGACATCCGCATAAATGGCTTGCAGGGTGCGCTTGCTTTCCGGTAGTGGAGTCAGTTTGAGGGTTGCCTCAGTGATGATCGCCAAGATCCCTTCGGAGCCGACCAATAGGCGGGTCAGATCGAGTCCAACCACACCTTTGCTGGTTTGGGCGCCGGTCTTGATCTCTTCGCCGGCACCGGTGATCGCTCTCAGCGCGAGGGTGTTTTCTCGTGGCGTTCCATACTTGATCGCCCTCGGTCCGGCCGAATTGTAGGCAAGATTGCCACCGATACTGCAATAGGCGGCGCTGGTGGGATCGGGTGGCCAGAAGAAACCCTGCTCGCCGGCAATGTCTTGTGCGGCCTGGTTAGTTACCCCAGGTTCGACGATCATGATTCGATTGGCAGGATCCAGCGCCTTGATGCGGTCCATGCGCTCCAATGTGAGCACGATGCCGGCTTGCACGGGAACCGTCGCCCCCGTGGTGCCGGTGCCCCTTCCACGTGGAGTCAGCGCAATCCGGTGGTGATTGCAAAATCTTACGAGTTCGAGAATCTGGCCGTGATCCGTGCCGAATACGACCGCATCCGGTAGCGCATGACGGCGGCTGTTGTCATAGCCATAGGGCCAGCAGTCGGCTTGATCGGTGAGCAGATTGTGCCCACCGACCAGGGGACCAAGTGCCTTGATTAAGGATCGTTCAAGCATACTAGAGCACTAGCAATCAGGTACCCAACAGAAAGCGATCCGTGAGATCGCACAGGCAATGGATGAGTAAAATATGCACTTCCTGAATGCGCGCCGTCGATTCGGCGGGCACTCTCAGCTCGATATCTCCATCCGTCAGGAGTTCCGCCATGGGGCCACCATCGCGTCCGGATAGGGCGATGATTTTCATGTTGCGGTCATGAGCAGCGAGGATGGCCTGATTGATATTTACCGAGTTACCGCTGGTGCTTATGCCCAGAAGCAGGTCTCCCGGTTGACCAAGGGCCCTGATCTGCTTGGAAAAGATCTGATCATAACTGTAGTCATTGGAGATCGAAGTCAAGGTCGAACTATCCGTGGTCAGGGCAATCGCCGGCAGCCCGGGGCGCTCGCGCTCAAAGCGGTTGAGCATTTCCGAGGAAAAATGCTGGGCATCACCGGCAGAGCCTCCGTTTCCGCAGCTCAAGATCTTGTGATCGGCCAGCAAGGTATCGATGATAAGCCTTGCGGCATCGACCAGGGGTTGCGCCAATTCAGTGGCAGAAATCTGCTTGATTTCGATGCTTTGGGCAAAGGTCTTATAGATATGTTCGATTTCGGTCATGTCAACTTCGGATGAAGGAATGTTATTGAATAGGAATTACCAACGGATTCCCACCTCTTCGATGGCGTGGCCTTGCACGCTCGTTACGGTATAGGAAATCCCATGGGATTCTATAACGGTACCTTCGGGCGGCACCTCGTGGGTCTTTTCGAGCAGGTAACCGGCCAAGGTCGCGTAATTGCCCTTCCTGATCTTTATACCCACCTCATCCTTCAGACGATCGAGTTCGATCCGTCCACTGACCAGGTAATCCTGCTCAGCCTGTTTGCGGACCCATTGCAGCGGTTCCAGCTCGGCGTCGAATTCGTCTTCGAAATCAAACACGACCTCTTCCATGATGTCTTCGGCGGTGATGATGCCACGGGCGGTGCCATATTCATTGATGACCACTGCGATCGCCGTATTGGTCTGGCGCAATTCCTGAAGCAGATGCTGGGCGCTCTTACTCCCGCTCACATAGCGGGCTGGGCGTATATAGGGGGTGATTGGTGAGTCCGAGTCTTTCCCTAGCAGGTCCAGGGCGTGAACCACACCAATGATGCGGTCTATGCGATCATCGTATACCACCAAAAAACGATGGGCCGATTCATGAGACAGGCGGGTAACTTGGTCGCAGCGCGCATCCTTAGCTACACCGACGGTGTCTACCAATGGCACCATGATTTGGGCGGCCTCGGTTTCCGAGAAATGAAACATCCGTCGAATCATTTTACCTTGGTGGGGATGAACGTCACCTTGTGGTTCTGAAAGACGCAGCATCGAGATGATCTGTTCTCTCAGGGTGAAGATATTCGATTCCTTTCCCCCGCCCACTAATTTGGCGAGCAAGCGGGTCAGCAGACTGAAAACGATCAGAATGGGGTAGAACAGGTAGCTAAAAAACTTTAATAAAAAGATGGCGCGTGGGGTGATCTCATCCGCCTTTTGCTGAAATATACTTTTGGGAACGATTTCGCCAAAGACCCAGATCAAGGGAGCGACCAACACCACTGCCAGCCAGCTGTAACTGGGGCCGAACAGCGCTATCATTAGGGCGGTGGCCATGGTGGTGTTGGTGACTACTGCGATATTGGTTCCCACTAAGGTAGTGGAGAGTAGCCATTCAGGTTTTTCGAGCATACCCAGGGCTAATTTGGCGCCACGCGAGCCCTTGGCGGCCTTTTCACGCAGTTTGAGCCGGTCGGCACTGACCACACCGATTTCGGATCCTGAGAAAAAGCCTTCGGCGATCAGGCAAATGATCATTATAAAAACGGTAAACAGGATTTCCATAGCGTTATTTCTCCTCCTGTGCGGTGGTCACGCCTTCAGCAGGAGTGGTACCGGGTTGTTGCACTTGATCTTTCGGAACCTGGGCTTGCGCCTGGTCTGATTCTGCTTCATTTGCATCTTGAATTTGTTTGGCGTCGGTCCGGTGTTCGAATAACAACTCGGTAATGCGGTTTTGATCCACATTAGCTACGATGAATCGCAGGCCATCCACCTCAACGAGCGCATCTTTGGGTGGCAGTTCACCAAAGGTGTTCAATACCAGTCCAGCGATGGTTTGAACATGGGTATCCGTTATGCTGGTACCCAATTCCTGGTTAAACTCAGCGATGCTCATTTCGCCATCGATGGCGAAACGTCCATCGGCCATTTTTTCTATGCCTTCCATCTTGGCCGCCCTGGAAAGGGTGCGGATATCTCCAAAGATGTGCTCATACATGTCTTCCATGGTGACCAGACCGGTTACACCACCGAACTCATCGATGGTCAGTGCGAATGAGAGGTTACGCTCTCGAAAGGTCTCAAACAGCTCTGTCGCAGATTTGACCTCCGGGATGAGAAAGGGTTTGCGCAGATAATCATGTACCGTCAGCTCCTGGGTAGATACTGACTTAAGGTCGAGCCGAAGCAGGTCTCTCGCATAAAGTATGCCGATGACATTGTCTCTGTTGTCTTTGTAGATAGGAATCCGGGTGGCGCGACGGGTGCGGGTGAGTTCGGTGATGATCTCGGACAGGGACAGATCAATAGACAGATAATAAATCGCCGATCGTGGCGTCATGATGTCAGCCACCGTTTTATTGCCGAAATCGAAGATCTGGTCAATAAAGCGGGCCTCATTGGTATCCAGCACGCCTTCCTCCTCTGCCTCATGGGCCAGGGTGCGCATCATGTCCTGGGTTACGATGTTGCCGCGGGTGCGTTGTTTGCCGATCAGGATTGTCGTAATTGCGTCGGCGATCACCCGCACCGCCCAGCGCAGCGGATAGATGAGTTTGGCGAACAGGGTGATCCATCGACTCTGAAAGCTGGCAAAGGGAACGTTGTGACGCAGGGCGAGGGTCTTGGGTGTGATTTCCCCGACCAAAAGCAGGATCGGTATCATGATGAACAGATTGATATACTTGTTTTCGGCCCCCAGCAAATCTATGACGATGGCCGCAGAGATCACGGACGCTGCTACATTGACGAATTCGTTGCCAATCAGGATGGTGACGATCAAGCGGCGAGGCTCACTGAGCATACGCTTGACGAGAGAGAGGCGGGGATTTTCATCCCTGCGCATCTGCTCTAGCTGCACCGTACTTAGTGAGAAGAATGCGGTCTCCGAACTAGAGAAAAATCCGGAAAGCATCATCAGGACAACAAATGTAATGAGTTCGAGCCATAGAACGAGATCCATTTTTATTTTCCTCTAAACGCCATGCTGGTTTGATTTATTATCGGTCAAGAGTAATCGACTTCTACCGCATTTTCTACCCAATCGATCTGATTTTCTCCAGTGATACCAAGGACATCGACGCGGGCTGTACCTTGCAGTCTTTTTGATTGTAGATAATGCAATGCAGTGGCAATCAGATGGTTTTTTTTTCGGTGATCAATACTGGCAAGCGGCCCACCGTAGGCCTCATTTTTCCGATAGCGCACTTCAATGAAAACCAGTTGTGATCCATCCTTCATGATCAGGTCGATTTCCCCATGGCGGCAACGGTAATTTTTATCGATCAGGATCAGTCCCTGTCTTTGAAGAAATTCTTTGGCCCGTTGCTCTGCTCGCCGGCCCTGTATCTGCCGGTTCACGGCGGGGTTTGTCCCCTAAGGTCTGGGTATATTACCTTGGGTTGACCTTTGGTGAACCGTGCCCAGTTTAGACCACGAAACATACGGCGCGAGTCATTCAGTGACAGATTGCCCGTCAATCCCGTATAACGTGCATGTGGTCTTGCTGCCAGACGCTTGAGGTGGGGAAGCAAGCGATAGGCATCCAATCCCAGGGCCATGAGCCTAGGCAGTTTCCGTCCCAGATCAGAAAACGATTCTTCAATGCTCGTTCGTAAATCCGGTCTGGGGTTCAGTTCGCCCAGGTTCCAGGGGATGTCGCAATAGATCACCCCGTTGATGTCTTGATCCGCCTGGGGATCCAGCTTTCCGGAATAGACGTGTGAAGTCGCATAGACGGCCAGATCTGAGGCATAGTGAAACTTTAGCTGAGGGCGCAGTAACCTGGCTTGGCGGGGGTGGGCTGCCACGAACACCATATCCACATCCTGACGGCGGTGCGGCTCGAATTTTATTTTCCGGTTCAGGGTCTCCTGTAAGGTACGATAACGTTGTTGGCTTTCGTCTAGGAGCATGGCTCGTCTAATCGGCGCGGAATAATCAGACCCTTCGGGCTGGTAGTGTTCGGCCTTGAGCACAAGGCCGCCCAGGATTTCGAATCGTTCGGTAAAGGTCTCTGCCAGGCGTGATCCCCATGCTCCGGTTGGGGTTAACACGACGGCGTGTTGACGTCCATCCAGGATGGCGCGTTCGGCAACCTGTTTTGCCTCATCTTCCGGCAATAGGCCGAATTGGTAGAGATTGGCCGGCGGTTGTATATCGCTATCCGTATAATTGAGGCTTAGTACGGGCACTGGGAGTTCGGTTATCCGCATCAGTCGGGTGAGCGCTAATTTTTGCAGTGGACCGATGACGACTTCAGCCCCTTCGGCCACTGCCTGTTCATACAGTTTTTGGATATTTTGAGGCTGATCACCCAGATCATAGGTCTGTAGCACGGCGGTATTGGGTTGATGCTCGTGGTCGGCGTAGTAGGCGGTGCTAATGCCGATCATGAGGGTCTTGGCGATACTGGCGTAGCGGCCTGAAAAGGGTAAAATGACGGCAATCTTGCGAGGTCGAAAGTGCAGTTCCTGCCACTGTGACAGGATCTTCTGGGTGGCTATCAAGTCCGCGGGATGGTTGGAGTAACTCTTTTGCCAGTCGTTCAGCCGTCGTTGGAGATCAGTGATCTGATCCGGAGAGGTCTGGCCGATATAGGCGAGTTCCAGCCAACCCTTGAGCACCGGTTCTGTGCTTTGTTGGGTCCATTGCTGCAGATGGGTAACATCTACGCCTTGCAGTGATTGCCAAATGGCCTGGCGGTTGGTCCGTTGCGCTTCAGCGTCGGGCAGTTGCCGGTCGAGTTCGATGCGAATCTCAGTGCTTTGCAGGACCTGTCCGGAGGCCTGCAAGGCGTCGGCACGCAATTGCAGAATCTGGTGAGTACGCTTCGGGGCCAGATCCTCCAATGCCGAAGGCAGAGCGGCCAGTGCCGCCTCGGGGTTGTCTTCCAGCAAAGCCAAACGGGCCTCGGCCAGGCGTTTTCGGACCAGTAGCTCTCCCTGGAATCGGGTCTCATCCAACATACTGCGGTAGTGTTGAGCCCGTCCCAGCGTTTGCCGTGTCAGTACGGTCTCAAGCGCCAGCAACTGCAACTCCTCGCGTGCCGCGGTGGAACTGAGTTGGGCCTGCCGCCAGTAGATCTCGGCGGCTTCCTGAGGTTGGCCTTGGGATAGCAAGATGCCGGCTTGATCATGGGCAAGGGCCAATTCATCGGGGGCGGGAGGGCTTACGGCGCAGGAGGTCAATCCAAGCGTGATCAGCAGGGCAAGTATTAATCTGGTATTGATCATCCGTTTTTTAACTAGTGCTCTATCGATGTAAGTGTGCGAGTTCAGTTAGCTTGTCAACGTTCACGGCGAGGCGCGCCTCGCTGCGAAACACCACAGGGACGCTGAATCCGTAATTATTACATCGATAGAGCACTGGTAACCGCCGAAAAATATACAATCAGCAAGCAGTATCTTAATTGGAGGAATAAGTGTCAATCGATCAGGGCATATTATTTGTGGTCGCTACACCCATGGGTAATCTTCAGGACATGAGCCATCGCGCCGTGGCCGTGCTCAAACGCGTGGATCTGATTGCCGCGGAAGATACCCGTCACAGTGCGAAGTTGCTCAATCATTATAGTATCGCTACGTCGCGGATTAGTCTGCATGAACATAATGAGCAGAGTCAGACGCAGCGGCTTCTGAAACACATCAAGGAGGGGAAATCGGTAGCCTTGATTTGCGATGCGGGCACCCCGCTGATCAGCGATCCCGGCTATCGTCTGGTCAAGGCCGCCCGCCTTGCCGGTATCAAGGTCTCTCCCATTCCGGGGGCCTGTGCTGCCATTGCCGCCTTGTCCGTTTCCGGATTGCCCACGGATCGTTTCGTGTTTGAGGGTTTCTTGCCGGCCAAGGGCGCGGCCCGCCGTGCTCGGTTGGCAGCGCTTGCGGAAGAGACTCGCACCCTGATGTTTTATGAGTCGAGTCACCGTATAACGCAAAGTCTGCAAGACATGACTGCCTGTCTTGGGTCCGAGCGCCAGGCGGTGGTTGCCAGGGAGATGACCAAGACCTTTGAAACCGTGAAGAATGCCCCTTTGGAGATGCTCTGCAGGTGGTTGAACGCGGACCTCCATCAGCAACGCGGAGAGTTTGTCGTTCTGGTCGAAGGTGCCGCGTCTCCTCCTGATGAATCCTCTGAAATAAACATTAAAAAAATCTTATCGGTGCTGCTTAAGGAGTTGCCGCTCAATAGTGCAGTTCGTCTGGTCGTCGAGATTACCGGAGAGAAAAAGAACCGAATCTACAAATTAGCACTTTCCCTCCAGGGGAAGGGGGGATGAGTTATGATAGGATATCAGCGACGGTTCACTTTGTAGTAGTGATGATGAGATCATAGTTGTCGCAGATAAAAAAATGACTATCGTTAGATATTTTGGAGGCTGAATGAAAAATTACCCGTTTAAACGCGCGGTTCTGATCAGTATTTTAACTTTATTGAGCTCGTTCACGAATACTGCCCTCGCAGATGCGGGGTTGATCAATCTTCTAACCAGCAATCTTGGAGTGACTCAGCAGCAGGCCGAGGGCGGGGCCGGCGCCATTTTTGGGCTCGCCAAGCAAAATATGCCCACCAGCGACTTCGCGCAACTGGGTCAGGCAGTCCCCGGTATCGGTTCGCTCATTGAGGCCGCGCCAAAGACCAGTGGTCTGGGCAGCAGTCTGGGTGGGGTCACTTCTATGTTGGGTGGTTCTTCCGGTAGTTTAGGCGGGCTCGCAGCCTTGGGAGAGAGTTTTGGTCAGCTTGGTATGAGTGCCGATATGGTCACCAAGTTTGCCCCCATTATTCTGGACTATGTCAAGCAAAAGGGTGGCGACGGGGTAATGGGTATGCTCCAGAGTGCGCTGCAATAAACTGGAAGACCCAAAAGGGTTCACGGTTTGCGGACCCTGAATCGCTGCGCACTCCCGTTTTTGATTCCATCGTAGACAATGATAATTTCGTATGTCGTGGTTTGTTCCTCGACAATGGTTATTCCCTCGGCTTTGCCATTCTTTGGGGGGCAAATCTCCCCCAGTAGCGTTGCTTTACCGGTATCTTTTTTAGCGCGGTCCTTGCCTGGGACCATATCCCGTCCATCCCAGTGATACAGCTGGTAGGATGCTGGCCCTTCCCCCGGGGGACCGGCGATGATTAGAAACCCATCGGAGACCCGGGTGATATCGCGGATACCGCGTCCATCGAGGTTTAAATAGAGTAATTCGTGGGTTTGGTCCGGATCTGTGAATTTCAGTTTCATTACCGGCACGTAATTCCTGCGCAGCACCGGACTCCGAAAGCCTAGATACAACCACTTTCCTCTGACCGCGATCCCTTCGATGTCAATACCATTCTCCTTGCTGGGAAGGTGCTGGAATGTCTTCAACACCCCATTATGCCGAATAATGTGGCGTAGGCTGATCCTCTGCCTCTCCATGGTTTTACCCTGTCCGTCGATCCTGAGGCGATAGAGCCAATCGCGGTTTTTTTCATGGCTGATCCCTTTGGCGGAAAAGGTCTTTCGATTGGCCTTATAGTCGCGACTCTTCTTGACGCGTTTGCGTTTCGCGGAATACGAACCGATCACATAGAGTATCTCTCCATCGGCGGCGAGACCTTCGATATCCATCTCTGGGCCGTCTTTGTCATTCCCTTTAAAGAGCATAATGTCATGGCGTACTTGGTAGCGATCCGTTGAGACCTTCTCAAGCAGCTGAATGACATTCTCTGCACCTCGCTTCGAGGCGGCCTCATCGGAACCGATAGCAAGAAACGGCCCCAGCTGGGCTATGCCGCTAAGGTCCTCGGCGGCCTTGATCTCACCTCGCAGTTGCACTGGAGCCTGTGCCTGCAATTCCTTTGCCGAGATGGTGCTGTGAAACAAGAAATAGAACAGGACAAGAAATGAAGTGAGATGAATCATCATGGTGAATATAACGCTAATGAAGAGATTGTGCTGACGCTGGAGACGGGTCTATACCCATGACGGATGGGTATATCTTGGTGTCTCTCTACCAATTGCCCCTCAGGTTCATAGTGATCGATGAGTCTCTGCCAGAGGATGTCGGTGTGCTTAGTAAAGATATCTTCTATTTTCGCTTGGTGCAGGTGCCAGTCATGGTGTGCGAGTTCGGTGTCCAATTGCTGGGGTCCCCAACCGGTATATCCTAGATAAATACGTAGCTCTTCAGGGGACTTATCCTCTTTCAGCATCTGTTCCAATGTCTCTCGGCTGCCACTGATATAGAGGTCGGACAGGATATGGGTAGCGTCCTGGGGTTCGTCCTTACTACGAAACAGAAACTTAAGTCTCTGCAAGCCTACGGGACCTCCAAAATAGATACGGTGCGCCTGTTTATCCAGTTTGCGCATATCGGGAAGCAACTTCTTCAAGGTAGTCGTAGACGTCTGATTGACGATCAGTCCCAGCGAGCTCCCTTTGTCATAGGTAGCCAGCAGGATCACGGTCTGGCGAAAGCGAGGGTCGGGCATGCCCCGACGCGCAATCAGCAGCATGCCTCTAGCCGGATGCGTTTCATATTGCTCATGGAGTTTGATTCCATGGGGCTGCGCTGAAGCGTGTATCCCATTGTCGGTGTTTAGCGACAGCATGAATATCAGGATGGGTATGCTGACTATTAGAATGCGCATGTTCATGACAGACCGACTCTATCCAATCATCTTATGGAATGCCGCCGAAAGTACTTGCTTCGCCATCGGGACAAGCTATTTCCTTGGCGTTGTTGGCCGATAATGCCGGCGATGATGCGGGTTGTAGTGGTAGGGATAGGATCGCCAGGGGTCGTTGAACCAGGGGTCATAGTAATAGGGTTTAGGTGAGGGCAGGGGTTCCCAGAGGTGGTGATCGGTGACCTCGATCAGTGGATAGCGGTAAGGGTGTTCGCCGATCTCTGCGCTGTGTTCCCCTACCAGTATGCCCACGACGGTCAACGATCGTCCCTTTTCGAAGATCACCGGATCCAGAAAACCAGTTATTTTGGCCTGGAAGCGACCTTCGCTCTGGTCGCCGCTCTTGGGTCGACCATTGGTCTTGAGTTTACGGCCTACGACTTCCACCAGGGTTTCGGATTCCATGTTCCGGATCGTGGCTATGGTCCCGCCCCAGCGCACCTGAGCGTTGATGAATCGTTCGATGTCTTGGTGGGCCTGTGTCACGGTGGGGCTATTCGGTATAGCGGTGCTGATCACCTTGGGTATCGAGGATCCGGCGCATCCTTGCAGCAGGATCAATAGGCCTGAGACTGCGATGAATCTTAATTTTATAGTCATTGTTTTGGCTTAATACCTGGGCTGGTGAAAGGCTTCTAGAGATTCATTATAAACCCATGGAATGTATGTACGATCCCAATTGCTTTCCTTTCGGAGAAGTGAGACTTCGCTGCTGGTCAACGCTCCCCATCAACACCGTCAAGATTGGCTGCGGTTTGCCGTTAACGTTATCCGTCATGGGTATAAAGCCTACTGCCTGCTTAGTTACGGACTTAGCAGGCAGTTGTTGATTAGTCTGCAAATTTAGATATACGCAAAGACAACATGATATGGAATAACCTTCAGATCAACCACTCCCGGCAACTCGCAAAGACCTTGCCGGCGATATTGCTAACGTTGCTAATCGGCACCGGTTTCAGTGTTCAGGCTGCGGAATCCGGGAGTGGCAAACAGCCCATCAAGGCTCTTTACATCCCGCTGGCGGATCACTATGCCGCGTTGGTGGTCTATGAACGCTATCGTGACCAGATGATCCATGCCGATTTTCAGCTCGAGCAGATGAAAAACTGGGATCTGCTGCGGGCCTACTTCCAGTCTGGTGAGGTGGATATGGCCTATGTGACGAGTCCCCTGGCCATGGACATGTACCGGGAAAGGCCCCATTTCCGCTGGATAGGTTTGATGCACCGCGACGGCAATGCGCTGGCCATCAATGAGCTGCTCAACAAAAGGGTGCAGTTGTCAAGTCGGCGTGTAGACCGCAAGCCGGATGCCGTGGTCGCCGATGCCTTAAAAAAGAGTTACCAGCAAACCGGCCGGCCCACCGAGATTGGTATGCCCCATCTGCTGGCAACCCACACCGTGGTGCTTTATCACTACCTCAAGGAGCAGGGCGTCAGGCTCTCCTTGGTGCCGAACACAGCGGCCGAGGTATTGGCCATTGCCGTGGCGTCATCTAAATCCCCTGCATTTCTCAATAGTAAGAGCAACCGTGCCCAGGCTGCGGCCTTCGAACAGTCCCTGCCCTGGGCCGATGTGGTGGAGACCGGTGCCTTTGGGCATGTGGCCTGGTATTCCAAGGACGTGCTGCCCTGGCCGTATGGCCATGTAGAGTCTATTACCCTAGCTACCGATCAGGCCATCACCGGCAAGTTCGAGGCCTTAAAGGAGGTCATGGGCTATATCCACAGGGCCGGACAGGAGATCGAGCAGGCCAGGATTGAAGGCGGCGAGGCGCTGGAGGCGATTGTCGTGATAGTGCGTAAACATATCCCCGCCCACAGCCGTGAGGCCATTATCGCCAGCCTAAATCCCCAGCTGCGGGTGATCAACTACCAACACTTGAACGTGGATAAGCCCGGTCTGAAGCAGATCATGGATCTGGCGGTGGAGGGAGGAATTCTGCAACAATCGGTGGATATCGATGCCTTTGCAGATACTCGCTTTGGCAGTCCTGGTGGTGAGCCCTGGTTAGCCAACACAGGGGGTGGCTATGACTGAACCCGACTTGACTCGCAACAAGATCGGCGCTGACAACGATAGCGGCTTCGGTATCCCGAAAAGGAAATATCGTTCCCTCGGTAATAAACTGGTGCTATGGTTTTTGTTGCTGGCCTTGCTGCCTATCACTCTGGTGGCCTGGATCAGCTACCAGCAGGCCAGTACCAGCCTCACTAAGGCGGCTGAGGAAGAGCTGGAGCTATCGGCTGGGTTAAGTGTCCGGTTTATTGAAAACTGGTTCGACTACAGGTTTATGGACCTCTTAGGCCAGGCCGAGAACCAACACAATACGGCCTTGTTGATGCAACTCTCCCAGGGGCTTGAGCAGAGTGAAGAAAATTCGCCGGCGTATGTCAAGAGCTATGACTGGACCCGGCGTGTGGATGGCGCCCAGGACCAGCTCATCGCCCTGAGTCGCCGCTACGATTATATTCACGACCTGCTGCTGGTCGATCTCGCGGGCAATATCCTCTACAGCGTGGCCCGTGCCTCGGATCTGGGTACCAACCTTTTCATTGGCCCTTACGCGGATACTCGCTTTTCCCAAACTGTAAGAACAACCTTGGAAACCGGGCAGTCCTTGTTTTCCGATCTGGAACGCTATGCCCCCGCCAATAACGCTATTACCGGTTTTCTCACTGCCCCCTTGCTGGATGAGTTTGGCGAACGGTGGGGGGTGTTTGTGATTCAAATTCGTCTTGACCGAATATTCAACCTCCTGCGCAAGCTGGATGGGGTTGAAAGCAGCCTGAATCACTACTTGGTAGGCGCGGATGGCCGCTTGCGCACTAGGATCTTGGGAGAACAAGATGAGGTGCTGGAGCGCACAATCGCTACGGCGCAATTCAAGCTTTGGAAGCAGGAGCATCTTGGGCAGGGACGGCAGTCAGACAACTATAAAGAGAGTGCCTTTGACTACATCGGCCCCGATGGGAAGCGGGTGATTGGCCTCCACCATGGAGTGGAAATGCAGGGGGTCAAGTGGCTGCTGATCAGCGAAATAGACCGCGATGAGGCACTGGCGGCAGCCGATTGGTTAGCAAACGTCACCCTAGCTATGGTTTTTTTCACTGCAGTGCTGGTGGTAGGGGTAGCGTTCTGTCTGGCGCGGCGAATTACCCGGCCCATTGTTCAACTGGCCAGTGCCAGCATGGCCGTGGCAGCCGGTGAAACGGATCAGTGGGTGAGCGTGGCGGCAAATGATGAAATTGGCCGACTGGCCGAGGCCTTCAATCACATGCTGGCGACGCGCCGGATCCACGAAATGGCTCTGGAGCAAAGTAATCAACAGGCGCAAAAGGCACTGGCCGATCTGGCCGAGCAGAGGTTTGCGCTAGACCAGCACGCCATCGTCGTTACCACCGATGTGCGGGGCACTATCACCTTTGCCAACGATAGATTCATGCAAATCAGCGGGTATAGCTGTAAGGAATTGCTGGGCCAGAACCACCGTCTGCTCAATTCCGGCCATCACGACAAAGAGTTCTTCCGCGACATGTACCGCACCATCGCCAGCGGCAAGGTGTGGCATGGCGAGATCTGTAACCGGGCCAAAGACGGGCATCTCTACTGGATGAGCAGCACCATCACACCCTTCAAGGGGAGGGACGGTAAACCGCAAAGCTATATCGCCATCCGCACCGATATCACCAAGCGCAAGCAGGCCGAGCTGGCCTTGAAAGAGGCTAAGCTGGGGGCCGAGTCCGCCAATCGGGCCAAGAGCGAATTCCTGGCCAATATGAGCCATGAGATCCGCACCCCAATGAATGGGGTCATCGGCATGACCAACCTGTTGCTCGACAGCCGGTTGAATCAAGAGCAGCAGAACTATACAAAGATCATCAATCGCAGTGCGCAGTCTCTGCTCATTATCATTAATGACATTCTGGACTTCTCCAAGATCGAAGCGGGAAGGCTCGAATTGGAGCTCCTAGATTTCGACTTGAATGCCCTGCTGGAAGAGCTTGCCGGCAGCCTCGTCTTTGGTGCAAGAGATAAGGGGCTGGAGCTGATTTTTCCCGCTAACTCGATGCCCGATTGCTGGTGTCGGGGCGATCCAGGGCGTATCCGCCAGATCCTGACCAATCTAGTCGGCAATGCTATCAAGTTTACCGAACGCGGTGAGGTGGTGGTGCGCTATGAATCATCGGCCGAACGTGATGGGCGCAGCTTGCCGCGCTTTTCGGTGACCGATACCGGCATTGGTCTGAGCGCTGAACAACAGCGCAAACTATTTCAGAAATTTACCCAGGCTGATAATTCCACCACCCGCAAGTTTGGCGGCACCGGTCTGGGCTTGTCGATCAGTAAAAAATTGGTGGAATTGATGGGGGGCGAGATCGGGGTGGAAAGCGAGCTCGGCAAGGGCGCTACTTTCTGGTTCACCCTGGATCTGGCCCCTGCTCAAATCCCGCCCCGCCGGTTAGCCGATCAACACGGTGACGGGGTGCCGCCGGCGGGTAGCCGCCAACCTCAATATCAGGCCCGGGTGCTGGTGGTCGAGGACAACGCCACCAATCAAGCCGTGGTCCGGGGCATGCTGAACAAGTTCGGCGTCCACATCGACATGGTCGGCAATGGCCAGGAGGCGGTCCATGCCCTGGAACAACTGCCCTATGACCTGGTGTTCATGGACTACCAGATGCCGGTGATGGATGGCTATGAGGCGACCCGGCGGATTCGCGACCCGCAATCGCCGGTCAAAGATCGCGCCATAGCGGTGATCGCCATGACCGCCAATGCCATGCAGGGCGATCGAGAGCGCTGCATCAAGGTGGGCATGGATGACTACATCGCCAAACCCGTGGATCCCGACAAACTGCGCCTGGTGCTGGAGCGGTGGCTGCCTGAGCGCTGTCATCAAAGCGCGGCGCAAACCGCGGGCCTGCCGGTCGGCGAATCAAGCGCTGACAATGCCGAGCAAGTCCAGGTGAGTACCGAGCCGGTGTTTGACCATGCTGCCTTGAGCCATCGCCTAATGGAGGATGAAGCATTGATGCGCGTCGTGGCCGAGGCTTTTGTGGATGATATGCCGATCCAGATCGAACAACTCAAGACGCAGATTGCTGCTGGTGATGTGCAACAGATCGTGGCCCATAGCCACAAGATCAAGGGTGCGGCGGCCAATGTCGGCGGCATGGCTCTGAGCGCAATCGCCAAGACTATGGAGCAGGCCGGCAAGGCCGGGGAGTTGGAGAGTATCCAGCGAGAAACCCCCGCTTTGGAGCAGGCATTTGTAATGCTACAAAACGAGATAAATGAGGTACTGCATTGAAATTACTGATTGCTGAAGATGATTTGACCTCCCGCACTATTTTGACGGCTGTGACCCGTAAATGGGGCTTTGATCCGGTTGCGGTAGAAGATGGTGAGGCCGCCTGGCAAGTCATGCAGGGGGAACAAGCACCGCGCCTGCTACTGATTGACTGGATGATGCCCAAGCTCGATGGACTGGCTCTGTGTAAGCGTATACGCCGGCAGCACAGCGGCGATCCGCCCTTTATCATCCTGCTCACAGCACGTAGTGAGACCGTGGATATTGTTACCGGGCTGGAGGCCGGGGCCAACGAATACATCGCCAAACCTTTCGAGAATGCCGAGTTGCAAGCCCGGTTACGAGTCGGTCAGCGGATACTGGATCTGCAGGATGAGCTACGCCGGGCAAACGATATCCTGGCCGCTGAGCGGGAAGTCATTGAAAACATAATTCTTGAGATGCGAACCTCCAAGCGCCTTGATTCCGCGGGTCTTCGGCTGTTGCAGGAACCGGTGGAAAAGACCTCGGGTGATATTTTGCTATCTGCTTTTCGTCCGGATAAGGCGCAGCATCTGATGCTGGGTGATTTTACCGGACATGGATTACCGGCTGCCATTGGCGGGCCCATCGTCTCCGATATCTTCTACACCATGACCGCCAAGGGTTTGCCGATGGAGATTATCATCAGTGAAATCAATGGCCAGCTATGTGAAAAGATGCCAACAGGATTGTTTCTTGCGGCTATTCTGATCGAGATCGACCCGGGTCGACGTCAGTTGAATATTTGGAACTGTAGTATGCAGGAGGTTTTTATATTTCGTCATCATGTCCTCAGGCAGACGGTAGCTTCAGTTAATCTGGCACTAGGAATTCTAGATCAACCACTGGATCGTATCCCCATGATCGAAGTGGATGCCGGTGATCGAATCTATGCCTATTCCGATGGTATCACCGAGGCAAGTAACAGTGAAGATGAGGAGTTCGGTACCCATCGATTGGAGCAGGCGATCAGCGAATTATTGAGTTCACAGGGTGAAATAGAAGTGCTGATTGAAGCCGTTCGAGAGTTCCGTGGTGGAGGCGATCAGTTGGATGACATCAGCTTGGTGGAATTGAGCTGCTGAGAGATCAGGAGTGCTTGATAGCATTCGGCAGCTTAAGTATTGTATCGGCTTAGCCCCCCATACTCGAAAATGCGTGCAGAATTCTTTCCACACGCTTACGGTTGACCCCTAGATCCCAGTAACCACGGCGTGATGCAGAACGTACATGGATAGTGCCCGGTGTATCTGCGGTAGCGAATTCTAAATCATCTATAAATCCGAACACTGCCGTTCTAAATTCTGCATGTAGATAGTCGGGAGTGGCTTGGGTAATTCGAGTCCTCGGCATGGCTCTAATTATCTTGCGTAGTTTCTCAAATGCCTCCTCATGAGCCAGGGTATGACGCAGGGGTTCGACCCTGTGGCGGGTATCCTTGCTCAAACTTGAAACGCAATTCGGGCTGTCGGGGCAGGGTGAGAGGATTTGTGGCATGGAAACTCCTTCGCAGATCGGTCCTTGGCTGGCCGTGTACGCAGCGATCAACCAGGTGATCGATAGCAAGACCCTCTGTCGTATCGGTCTACTCATTAAATATCCGGTTTGATCAATTGGAAAATACAGTCTATAGATCTTACTTGGCGTACTCGGTGTTGGGCTTTAGGTTGGTGGCGGCACTTCGGTGAGTGCTCTGAGATCGCCGATAAACTCTTGCCGGATCGATGATCAATAGCCCCCTAATATTTCAACCATTATTCGTTCCCAATCGACATGCTCCTCGGTTAATACAAAAAGGATGAGCGCGATGCTTATGGCCAATAGAACAGTAAGCAGAATTTTCCAAGGGCTGTAAGGCCGTTCGCCATGGACCGAGCCGGTGCGTGCGTTAACTACAAATCGATAGCTTTTGTGATTGTATCTGAAGGTGGCGAGCCAGGTCGGCACCAGAATATGTTTGAAGGTAATGTTGCGGTGCTTGGTATGATGATTGAGGATGCGTTGGCGGTCGCCACCGATATCGCGGCGAATGTCCGATTGGATGATCTGGTCCATGAAGCCGCGCGCTTGACGAAATCCCTCATCGAGATCGGTCTGGTACATCTCGCTGCGGAATCCGCTGAGGTAGGCTTCTTGGTAGCGCTTTAACTGATTGAAATCCCAATCCGTGAGCCGGTACCGCACCTTGTCCGGAAGGGAATGGCTGGCGGGGATAGGCACATCGTCAAAAATCCTTCTAACCTCACCGTCGACTTGCCGCCAGTGGATCTTAGACACCATTCGGGTTTGCACCACTCGGCGGCCGTTTACGACAGCGGTGTATTGAATAGGCTCATGATAGAGGGTGCCACGCATTCCTTGGTACAGGGTTCTGGTCCGGCTGTCGTAGGTCCAATAGGGAAGATACATTCCCACAAGTTTATCTTCTACCCGCGCATAGGTCTTGAGCTTATTGGGGGCAAACCAGAGCCCTTTTAGCCAATCTTGATATTGTTTTCGTGCCTCCTGTCTGGGCACGGTAAAAGGTAATACCCCCCAGGGCTGAATGCGTCGGCTTGAGGCCGTGTCGGTAACGATGTTAGATCCGCAGAAGGGGCATTCTCCAGCGTGTTCGTTGGCTTCTAGCGTGAATTCGGCGGCGCAGCGCGGGCAGCTGCAGCTAAGCTGTTCTTTGCTCAGGCTTTGCTTGGAGAGTTTAGCCAAGGCCTGATGGTAATCTCTTTCTTCGACGGCCTCGTTTGCAACATCAATGGGATTCTCAAATCCGCAATAATCACATGTCAGATGATCGGTCCCGACCTCATAAGCCAATAATGCGCCGCATTGTTTACAGGGGAACTGGGAACTCATAGGCCAAACCAGATAGTATTAACCTAGATCCTGCACCAGTCATCTAGCCGGAGTATGCGCCTTAGATGCACGATCTTTTGCCTTAATGAGGCTTTGTTTCAATTGATCTTCCAGCTGTACCAGTTCGGTGCTGGCTTGGCGGCGATTTTCACGCCCTTGTTCGGCGATCTGAACGCTCTCCTCAATGGTCTCTATGAGAGACTTATTGGCCTTTTTGACCGTTTCGATATCGAATACGCCGCGTTCGACGAGTTGGCGCACCTCTCTATTGGCTTGTTTGAGGTTTGCCGCATTGGACATCAGCAATTCATTGGTCAGGTCGGTAGCGGCCTTGACGGTCTTTGCCGCTTTCCCGGAGCGATGAATCGTTACTGCCTGAGCCAATTGTTGGCGCCATAGAGGTACGGTATTGACCAGTGTAGAATTGATCTTGGTAATCAGGGATTTGTCGTTTTCCTGTACCAGCCGGATGCTGGGCAGGCTTTGCATAGTGACTTGGCGAGTAAGCTTTAAATCATGAACCCGGCGCTCCAGATCATCTCGCGCGGCGTGCAGGTCACGCACCTGCTGGGCCTCTAAAATATTGTCACTGTTCTTAGCGGCGCGTTCCTTAGCGGGTATGATCTCTTCTTCGAACTGGCGAAGCAGTTCCTCTCCGGCGGTGATGTAAAGCTCCAGGGTATGGAAATAATCTAGGTTGGCCTCGTATAGCCGGTCTAAGGAGGTGATATCAGTCAGCAGTTGAGTCTTGTGTTTTTCCATCTCGATAGAGATCATGTCAATCTGTTTACGGACCTCTTCATAGCGTTGTAAAAACTTCACGATGGGTTTGGTCTTGTTGAATAGACGCTCAAAAAAGCCTTGTTTGCGGTTTGGGTCTAACTCATCGATATCGAAACCGCGAATTGCCGTCACCATGTTGCTCAAAGCGCCCCCCGCAGGGCCGACATCCTTGGATTTGACCTTATCCAGCATATTGTCGGAGATGGTCGTCAATTGTTCCTGGGCCTTGGCACCGAAAAAGATGATGGAGTTTGTATCCTCAACATCGATTTCGGCCATCAGCGTTTCTATCTTGGTCCTATCTGCAGTGCCGGCTTCTTGATAGGGCACCAGATCCTGCGAGATTCCCGGTACGAGCTTGTTGTCCAGCATAGAGCTGCCCAGAGTATCCGCTGCGGTTTTTTCTGCTACGGGGGGAGGGGCGTTTTTGACCACTGGCTTTTTCTCCTGTCTGAGTCCGGTTTATGGTTCGTTATTATTTGGTATTGATCGAGTTACCGAGAATGAATGTGGCACGGTCTAAATCGACTTTACTTAGATCATACAGCTTCGCTCATAGTAATCATATATCACATTGATATAATAACTGCTGTTAATTTCTGTTAATTTATATGTACTTACGATCGGCCTTTCAATCGTTGGAGAGTGTTTAAAAAAGGTCTAGGTCAACAAGGTTAAGTGTGTATTGCAGAAATATAAAGCTGTTCTCCGGCATGTCTCAGATTTTAACTACCCCTATGAGGATAGGGACTTAGTCAACGAAGTGGATTGCGTTTCGCGTATAATCAATGTTCTTGCTGGGCCCGATTCCAATCCGCTTTCTCACTCTAACGGCTATTGCCGTTCTCACGCTGTTTTTGGGGCGATTTCACTGCGTTCGAGACTGGTTTTAGCGGTAATAATTTCTTAATTGAGCTATATCTCCAAATGACAACTATAGACAACAGTACCCTACGAAACCGACGTCAGATCGGTATCTGGTTATTAATCTGCTGCGCACTGATCTTTGCCATGGTGGTATTGGGGGGCGTGACGCGTCTGACGGGGTCGGGTTTGTCCATGGTGGAGTGGAAACCGGTCTACGGGGTGCTGCCACCCATGAATCAGACCGACTGGGAGGATCTTTATGAAAAATATAATAAGACGCCCGAAGCACAAAAGATCAATATCGGGATGGATCTCGAGGGCTTTAAAGGTATCTTTTGGTTGGAGTATCTTCACCGGATCCTGGGGCGACTGATTGGTGTGGTATTTTTACTTCCTTTTTTGTTCTTTTTATTGATGCGTAGGGTAGATAAGCCGCTGATGCCTAAGTTGGTTACCATGTTCGTGCTCGGTGGCCTGCAGGGGGGGCTGGGCTGGCTGATGGTCAAGAGCGGTCTCGTAGACAACCCCCATGTCAGCCAATATCGCTTGACCGCTCATTTGATGCTGGCCGTGCTCATCTATGGCTATATCCTGTGGGTGGCCCTGGGCTTGCTTGCCGCGGGAACTGTAACGCGCACCATTAATTCTCTGGGGAATCTAAAGCTGCTGACCTATTGCTTTTTAGGACTGGTGGCCCTGACGCTCACCTCAGGAGGGTTCGTGGCAGGGCTCAAGGCCGGTCTGGCGTATAATACCTTCCCGCTCATGGATGGACGCTGGGTCCCGGAGGGCTTGTTCAATCTGCAGCCCTGGCCAATGAACCTTTTTGCGAATATGGCCACCGTGCAGTTCAATCAC
>JAAEPA010000644.1 GCA_024222475.1 Gammaproteobacteria bacterium
GTAGAGGAAGCATACCCCCCCCTTCTCCCAAAGTCGAGAGGTATCAAAGGCCCTGGAATAGTGTTGAATCGCGGAGAGAACTTCTGGGCAAGAGGCTATTTTGTATCAACGGTAGGGTTGGACGAAGAGGTAGTCCTCGACTATATTCGGGCTCAGGAAGAGCGAGACAGGTATTTCGAGCAAATGAGATTGTTCGAGCGATAATTGCCGCTTTAGCGGCTCATCATTTGCCCCTTTGAGGGGCTCATCCGTATAAGCCCCCGGCTTTGCCGGGGGTAGCTTAACTTACACACGCCCTCGCTTGATCCTTGTATCCACAAGAAATTTTTCTCAGTCGACCGTAAACGGGGATACGTCGTTCCTTCGCACAAATCCGCCGGGAGCGGATTTGAACAGCTTTGCTGGCCCGAAGGGCGCAAGGCAGGATGCCTGGAGTAAAATCCCTTGTGAAAACTAATCTCTACGCGATCATCGCGCAAATTCATGAAATTTCCGGGTTAATTCTCGGACAGTCCCCTAGGTAATACTGTTCCACGGTATGCTAGAATGGCGACAATAATAAGCATCTACGATGCCGTTACTATACTTAAGCCCTATTAATCAGCCGCGAATTTTCTAGAATACTGCCTTTGAATTTCATAACACTCTCCTCTTTTCTGGACAAGATTAGATCAACATTAACAAGAACCCCAGCGCCACTAAACTCCAACGAAAAACTGCTGGATACAACAGAGCGAGGGGAAACAGTTGAGAAGATTGAACGCCCCTGGATCGGGGTAGACTTGGACGGAACTTTGGCGACCTTCCACGGCTGGCGCGGCTTCGACCATATCGGGAAACCTGTACCGGTGATGATTGCGCGGGTAAAACAGTGGCTTGAAGACGATTATCAAGTAAAAATAGTCACCGCAAGAGCGAATTTCAAGGAGGGAATTCCACCAATTCAGACATGGTTGGCCAAACACAGATTGCCAGACCTGGAAGTGGTGAGCAACAAAGATTTTAACATGATCGAACTTTGGGATGACCGCGCCATTCAGGTACTGCCGAATAGCGGAAAGGTTATTCTGAGACCCTCTATTATTGGAAGGCCCTCGGCACCGCTACTCAATAACGAAATCCCGGGAAAAACTTGTGTGTTAGACTCTAGTGATCTACCAAAATAGTATTAATGGATACAAAGCCCCCCCTCCCAAGTGCGTCAAAGCAAGGCGGGCGCCCACGTTGTCCAGAGCGCACCACCCCCAATGCTGACGATCTTTTCCGAACTCCCCTTCATGTCAAGCCCTTTCGACCGCGTTATATAGTGTAAAGCAAATTGATCGGTCCCCTATTAATCTCTACCAACAAGGGAATAAAACCCGATAACTCAGTAAGATAGGTTTTTCATGGTCGACACATTATCTGTTATAATCTTCACATAGGTTTAATCAATTAAAGAACACTATCCAGAAAGAGGTGGTGCATGTACCGGCAAGACCTTCGAAGAGCAGGATTAAAAGTAACTCTGCCCCGCATCAAGATCCTTGATATCTTGAATACATCAGAGCGCCAACACTTAAACGCTGAAGCCGTCTACCACGCCTTGATGGCGGCAGGTGAGGATATAGGGATCGCTACCGTTTACCGCGTTCTCAACCAGTTAGAAAACGTCGGACTCGTTACTCGCCATCATTTTAGCGAGGGCGGCAAAGCTGTATACGAAATAGCCCATGACACTCATCATGATCACCTAATCTGCTCTACCTGTGGTGCTGTGATCGAATTCAAGGATGATGCGCTGCAGAGAAGACAAAAGCAGCTTGCAGAAAAACTGGGGTTTCAGGTAGAAGATTATTCTTTAATAATCCGCGCCAAGTGCACAAAAAAGAACTGTACAAATGCAAAACGAATAAAGCGCTTTAATAACCGTAATGAATTGAATGGTTAGCTAAACCACTACCATCTAAGCAATTCACTCAACGCACCACTCACTCCACATGTGGTGCGTTTTTGTTTCTTGAGCCGAACCTAAACTGGATAAGGAATGCGAATAAAATAACTTCTCTAACTGGCGCCGAATGATCGTTCGTATTCAAGGCGCGACAACAGGCGCATAGCCTCGCTATGTAACTGTTGTTGCAACGCTGAAGACGGACGATCAGGCAAGTCAGATAGGGAAGTTATTTAGGTAGCATTCCTAAGGTATGGAATTGATAGTATTTCGACAGGATCAGAGCCTTAAAAAATGCTCACAAAGATCACCAGGATACCTTCGGCTATCAGTGCATCTGCTTGTCTAAGCTCAAGTTTGTAATCCATATCGATTTAGAATTCTGCGGTAACCCTCACACCGGGGATGAATCCACTGGGGCTGTCACCAACCTTCTGATCCTGTTTCACATACTGCAGATCCAGCGTCGAGGCAATGTATTCATTGAGCATGAAGCGGACATAGAGTTCGAACACCTGATATTTATCGATCTCTTGATTGCCTTCGTTGGCAAAGACATAGCCAATGCCGATATTGTCCTGGGCTCTCCCCCAAAGATTACCTTTGATGTCGATGCCGCCCGAGTAGAGGTTCTTTATGTCAATGGCCGGATCGTCGCTCTGTGTCGCGAGTCGAAGCCAGGCGCCGTAGGTTTCCCCTAGCTCCTGATCGACTGACAGCAGAAACAATTGAGACCTCTCCAAGCTGATGCCCTGCAGGTTCAAGAAATCCTTGCTGGTAGTGTCGATGACCACACGGTAGTGGCCCTGTCCAAGGGTGGCTTCTAGGTTGTATTCAATCTCAACACCATAGTAGTTGTAATTGTTTCCGTCGTCGTTCTCACCGACATTCATGATGACACCGGTAATCTCCCAATTATTGAAATCCCAGTCCACCACGACGCCGGTATCGAATGAGGGGAAAAAAGAATTGGGTGCATTGATCAGAGCCCCGTTCATGAACTGGGTGTACTGGTCATTGGAAAAGGCATTCTGATCTAGATAAAAGGCCGAGTCGATGATACCGCCGGTCAGCGCAAGTTTATGGTCATCGCCGAGAGTGAAGGTGTGCTCGTACCAGGCCTCCAACAGGGTATCGCGATCACGCCCGTTGATGTTTTTCAAGTCCACTTCGCCCTCACCACCCCATGGAGGCGAAAGAAAAGGGGAGACTTCCGGGTCATTCAATCCATTGCCGACGGCAAAACCGAATTTGGCGAATAACACATCCTGCTCAGTAGGTGTAAACCAGAATTCGGGCTGGAAGGAATATATCCCACGCCCCGTATCACTGAATTGGGGTGCATCGCTGAGATTCTGGTGCTGATAGATGCCCGCCATGATGCCGCCGACGCTGAACTGATCTGTGACCTCCAATGCCATTGTATCGGTACAACTGAGTGCGAGTAGAAATGTAAAAAAAACCTTATTTTTATTCTTCACAGTACACCCAAAATCTATGGCTTATTCTTAATATATGTAGCGTTATTCTTAATCATAATGATAACGCTTTTCATATAGTAATGTTTTTTATTTGATAACTCAAACCTATGCGCCTTTTTATAAGACACACCGATATTCGGTCAATAAGGCGTACGAACAGAAGGCTAGTCCTTTTGCATTTAGCTTCTATTCATCATATGCAGCAAGATTTTCCTTGCTGCTATCTCTAGTTGCTGTCAGTACCAAATAATCATAGGGCAGCTCAGAAGAGATGGAATTACGGTGACGAATTACGGTGACGGTGACGAATTACGGTGACGGTTTACTTAATGCACTTAATTATTACCTAACCCTTCTTTTCTTGAATTACGGTGGGTCTGCCCAAAGCATTTAGTGTAATAAGTAAACTGTCACCGTAATCCGGGGTGAAGGTGCTGCGGGCCGGGACGGTCTCCCCGGCGCTACCGGCGGTGATGAATTGACGCACCGGCTTGCGGGTCGCTCTACGGATATAACGCTGTTCTTTCTTGGGCAGGTCTCTGGCCTTGAACACGGTCCCGGAAAAACAGCTGTCGAATAGGAACAGTGCATGCTTGGCACGAATTCCCCTCGCCCAGGCCATCACCTGATTCATGTCCAGCGCCTTGCGATAAAAACCCACCTCGTCCTGTCCGGGATCGGGCGCATCGGCAGGGACCAGGTAACCGTAGTCTCCATCACTGTAACCATGGCCCGAGAAGTAAAACAGCAGCCGGTTACCCTGCTGATAGCCATATTGGTTGATGAAATCCGCAAAAGCGCTCTTCAGTGTCTTGGCATCGGGGTCTGACACACTGACCACATGGAATCCCTGACCTTCCAGCACGGTCTTCACCGGCGCTAATTCTTTGGGAATATTCTCTAGATCGCTCCATCCCCGGGTATAGTTCGACACCCCGATCAATAAGGCATGGCTCTGCTCATAGAGCGCCAGTTTTTCCCCGGTTTGGGTCTGCGCAGTGAGCGGGACTGGATGCAGCCCCTTGGCCGGGGCGGCAGCGAGCAACGACTGATCGCCTGAGAGCAGTGCGATAAACAGGAATAGAACTAATCTACCGATCATTTTTGTTCTGATACCCCCTAACCTAGCCGGTAGGATGCCGGTGAGCCTGCGAACCGCATCGATCGAGTCATTCCCCAACCACCAATTTCTCATCAGGTTCACCCGCCCAATCCTCTGAGACGATCCCGCGTCGCAGATAGCCATGAAAACTTGAATGCGGCCAATCCACAACCTGATTGAC
>JAAEPA010000645.1 GCA_024222475.1 Gammaproteobacteria bacterium
ACATCATCGCATCAATCAATCTCAACTGGGGGATATCGGTCAATACCAGCCATCTTCCTTATCCCCTAAGCTGTATGTAAATTCTCTTATTGTGAGTTTTTACTACCGTTACATTTTTCGGATCGTTGGTGCATATCGTTTTCATGTACTTTTTGATGGTGTCGATTTATACCGAGCTTAAATACAGAAGTTACTCGGGAAGTTACGCGACATGTCAAGAAGCAGCACAACCCTTACGGAAGCATGGATGGACCGAAGCCAGAAGGCAGGTCTCCACTGGTGCAAACAGAATCCCGGTCTGGGCTGCCGCGTTGGCAAGACCGGCACTAAGAGCTGGATCTTTCAGCGTAGCGGCGGTAATCGTCTGACGCTGGGGCGCTGGCCCGAGCTGGGGCTCAGGGCGGCGCGAGATCGGGCTGCGGACCTTGCTCAGCGCGGGCGCAGCCAGCGGGCAGTGACCCTGCGTGAGGCGCTGGATCTTTGGGCGGATCGGTGCCTTTTGAATGGCGGCTCAGAGGATACGGTGAAGAACCGCCGAATGCAGTTCGAAAAGCATGTCGGCGCGTGGATGGACAAACCGCTGACGTCGATCACCCACGCCAGGCTGGTGAGGATGCAGCTGCGCGTCGGAGAAAAATCCAAGCACGCGGCCAACGACATGCTGCGGCATCTGGGCACGGTATATCGCACGGCGA
>JAAEPA010000646.1 GCA_024222475.1 Gammaproteobacteria bacterium
CAAGCCAAGCTCAGTGCCGTCGCCCGCCAGCTCAATGAAAGGCCAAGAAAGACATTGCAATATCAAACACCGGCTGAGAAGTTTGCAGAGTGTGTTGCAGCGATCAATTGAATCCACAGCTCAAAGCGGACATTCGCTGCAGTGCAAAATTTTCAGTCGTGGCCATTCCAGCGTGAACGGCCGCTTCGTGGACAATTGAGACATCCAGTTTAGTGTGTCGAGATCCTCAAAAGACCTACTGCTCATATCGCCTGCAACGCCTTGTGAATGGCAACCATCGCCCAGGTATCCCGTGTGCAATACGCAACCAGATCAGCGTAGACTTTAGCTCGATCAGGAGCCGCCGGATTGGTCAGCGTTACATCTTTCCAAAGCCGTGATGCGCTTGAGCCCTCCTGAATGTCGAGATCATCGTAGGAGAGTTCCGGCAACAAAGCAGGTAAGACTGCCTTGATCGAAGCGCTTCCCTTGAACGCGGGATCGTTAATGATCTCATCGGAAAACGGCTTCATCAAATCGACCACCCGCGCATTCAAGTTATTCAGAAATGTTGCGTGTTCTGGAAAGGCGTCTGCCATCTCATTGTTCCGCGACTTTTCGAAGGGTTCATACCACACCAAAACGGAACCTAGATCGCTGACATCTTCGCGCAGCCTCTCTAATAGAGCAGGCATCGGATTGCTCTCATCCCTGTGCAAGTACTCTCGATGCTCAACTTCGCCACCAGGCTCAAGTTGAAAATGCAGAGAATATTGGAAGGGCACTTGCTGATACGGACGTGTGCCATCCCATGGCGGCAGCAAGCCCTGCGATGTTTCGTAATCAAGGTAATACACCGGGTAAGCGATCTCGCCCAGAAAGCGATCCAGTGCGTTCTTCTCAACGGTGCGGGTACCCAGCGTCCGTGCACTCAAGTATCGCCTCGTCGACTTGCCCAGGACAGAAGGATCTTCGATAGCATCAATCGTTATGATCCCTGCCTTGATCAGCAATGTGGCCTTTTCCGCATTGATGAAAGGAAGACGGTGGATACTGTCTTGCGAAAGGGGCGGGTCGAGCTTATCGCGAATTTCAAGCCATTCGTCATAGGACTTCAGGCGTGCTCGTTCCGGGGCAGGATCGGGCATGGTGTCACTGGCAACCACTCTCAAGGCCTGCTCTATCCATGCCCGCGTATTATCGATCTGATCTACGACATCCTCAGTAATGTCTGTGATGGTGACCAGTTTCTGTGAATCGATCTCGCCTGCTTTGAGGTAGTCACGATTCACGTGCGCTACATCGCAGCGTGTGACTGGGAAACCGGCTGCCTCAAGTACAACACGTTGAAAGGCAACATCGAAGGTGTGCTCTGGTTTGGCTGAAGTACTGCTCTTAATCTCAGTCAGGACGTATCCATCACCACTTCGACTTACGATGTCAGAGATACATGTGATTGACCCATCTGCGTAGCGCCCCTGCGCGACCGCGCTAGCTCCGCTCCGCCATTTCTCCAATGTGAGCGACGGCAAAGATTGGTAGCCGGCAAAGTTGGAAAATCCGAGCCGAACTAGGTTGGGGAATAGCATCTCTGCATAGGGTTCGAAAGCGTGCCCCTCATCGAAGCGTGCCTGAAGTGCGGGATCGACCGGTGGGAGCAGATGCTTGGCATGCTTCTTAAGCCAAAGCCAGGCAGGGTGCCTTAGGAACAACATGTAGTCTGATTTAGAAATTTGCATAACGAATAATTGCAGTCAGCGGCCCCACAAGCAAATGTAGGTGCCAGCCATCAGCTATTTTTGACAGCAACAGTGGCAACATGCTGGAGAATACGTTCTATTTAGGAAATGTTGGGTCAAAGACGTTGGTCAGACTCCCGTTGTTGCTGCAAGGAGGATCTTGAATGACAGGTTCTATGTCAGATGCCGCGATTAAGGCCCATACCGCCGAACTGCTTGATGCCTATGATTCTGGCCGTCAGATCGCGCCAATTTCTGAAGGCGACGCAGACTTCGACGCCGATTCGGCGTATCGCGTCGCCCATCAGATCACCGCTCTGCGCGAGGCACGGCGCGAGCGGCGGGTAGGCCGTAAGATTGGCTTCACAAACCGCACGATCTGGCCGATCTACGGCGTCTCGGGCCCAATGTGGGGGCCGGTGTGGGATACGACCCTGCATGAGATTGGCGACGGGTTGCACACTTTGCCGCCAGTGCCCGAACCACGGCTTGAGCCTGAGATTGCCTTCGGCTTGAAGTCCGCACCCCGGGCGGGGATGAGCGACACCGAGCTTGCCAAGTGCGTCGACTGGGTGTCGCACGGGTTCGAGGTCGTCTTTTCGCCCTTCCCTGGCTGGCGCTTTTCTGGCGCGGACTGCGCCGCCGCTTTCGGCCTGCACGGCTCTCTTTATCTCGGCCCGCGGCTGCCTCTCACGGAATCCATCATCGACCAGCTGCCGCGCTTTCGTATCGCGCTTGAGGGGCCAGACGGCAAGCGGCTAACGGGTTGCGGCGCAGATGTTCTGGACGGTCCGCTTCGGGCGCTCGGTTATCTTCTCGGCACGCTGGCAACCGATCCCGGAGCAACGCCGATCGGCGAGGGAGAGATCGTTACTACTGGCACGTTGACCGACGCCGTACCGATATCGTCCGGCGATCGTTGGACCACCCAGCTCGATGGGATCCACCTGCCGGGCGCGACGATCGCCTTTCGCTAGCGCCCAATAATCCTGATTGAACCGGGCGGTGCAATTGCCCGATGCTTTGCTCCCTCCATGCTCCCCAACAGGCAAAAACATCCAACTAAACCAAGCAATCTAAGTGAGTTACATCACCTGACCCCAACCCTGTGTAGGGTGAGCTCGCTGCACTATTGGGCAACTGTTCGCGAATATGAGAAGGTGAAGGGTGGACGGACACATTACGATTGAGAACCTATGGCCACCAAAGAAGATATTCTTGAGCAGATCGTAGAGGAATACCTCATCCACCTTGGCTATTTCGTTCAGCACAATGTCAAGTTCAAACCGGAAAAAAGCCATCCAGATTTTGATGTTCGAGCAGACTCAAACCATAGCGATATCGATGTGATCGGTTTCCATCCTTTGCTTAAGGGCCCCAAGAAGGTCATGGCTGTGAGTTGCAAGAGTTGGCAGGGTGGATTTCATCCTGACTCTTGGATTGAAGCGATCGAAAAGGACAAAACAGTCAGTGGTCGCAAGGCTTGGAAGGGATTTCGGGAACTGGTCAGCCCCAAATGGTCGGAGGCGTTTGTTTGTCCGTCGTCATGGATAGTTGGACCAAAAGCCTTTTGAGTTAAGGGAGACATTGGCTCATCTGGTTTGTCATATTATGCGGCGGATTTGCGGTATTGCAAACGCCGGTTTTCGATTGTCTTTCGTTTGATCTTTTTCCTTTCCAATAAGATGGTTTGCCCGCGTCCGAAGTAGACATCGGCGGGTGTGAGATTATCCAGGCTCTCGTGATAAC
>JAAEPA010000647.1 GCA_024222475.1 Gammaproteobacteria bacterium
TAAGCCCCACAATGACTGAGTAGGCGAGCCCGACCAACCACTCCATTCCGGAAGGATTTGATATCCAATACCTTCGCCAATAACGGTTAAGAGAAGGACGGTAGCATAAGGTGTTAGGATTAAGGATTGTCCGATCCGATCCTGCATAGCCAAAGGCAACCGCCCATGCCCGATATTATGATGCTTTTAAGTTGCTTAGGCTATTGCCTTGACAATACGACACCGCGTCGTTTGACGAAGATTGTCGAAGCGCTATTGTCGATGACAGGACGAGTCACGATGCTGGGGATCTCACGCTGGAGCGAGCCAGGAGGCAGTTACCGCACGGTGCAGCGGTTTTTCAACACGGCGGTGAGTTGGGGCAAGGTTCAATGGTTGATCATTGCCCACCACTTACTAGATGAACAGGATGTGTTGTTGCTGGCAGGCGATGAAGTGGTGGTGACCAAGTCAGGGAAGAAGACGCATGGTTTGGATCGGTTTTTTTCCTCGTTGTATGGCAAAGCGGTGCCGGGGATATGTTTTTTGAGTTTATCGCTGATCAGCGTGAAGCGGCGTTGTTCGTATCCTGTGATGATGGAGCAGATAGTCAAAGAAAAGGGGCAAGGTTGCCCTAAAGCGGTAAAAGCCCCCTGCCCGGGCAAGCGGGGCCGTCCGAAGGGCAGTCGCAACCGAAACCGGCGCAAGGTGCGGCTATCGCCCTATTTACGCTTTGTTCAAGGGGTGATCCAGCAGATGTTGGCGCTTTTGAGGGCGAACCTCAACATTGTGTACATGGTATTTGATGGGGCATTCGGTCACAATGATGCCCTGCAAATGGTCAGACGCACGGGGTTACATCTGGTGTCCAAACTGCGTCATGATGCGGCGTTGTACTTCCCCTATGAGGGACTCTACAGGGGGCGAGGGCGGCGCAGAAAATATGGCCACAAGCTTGATTATCGTCATATCCCCAATCAATACCTCAAGACGTGCTCTGTTGCCGAGAACATTCAAACCGCTGTTTATCAGATGCGTCTGTGGCACAAATTGTTCGCTGATCCATTAAATATCGTGGTCATTGTGAAAACGAATCGGCACACTGGCGCGCGCGCTCATGTCGTACTCTTTAGCAGTGACCTGGAGTTGGCCTATGACAAGCTGATCGATTATTACCGGCTGCGCTTTCAGATCGAGTTCAATTTCCGCGATGCAAAACAATTCTGGGGTCTGGAAGATTTTATGGTGATCAATTCAACCCCGGTATATAACAGCGCTAACCTGGCGATGCTGATGGTGAATCTATCCCAGGTCCTAATCCGTGCCCTTCAAAAGCAGTGCCCAGCCTTCAGCGTCAATGATTTGAAAGCTTACTACCGGGGTAGAAAGTACGTCACCGAAACATTTAAATTGCTTCCGAATTTGCCAGAGCCAATTTTTATTGAACAGGTCATATCGAAAGTAACTGATTTAGGTCGAATAAACCATAACCTTAGCGCCGCCTAACTGGCGAAGGTATTAGTCGACAAGATGAGTTTGATTTAGACGACTAACGTAATGAGAA
>JAAEPA010000648.1 GCA_024222475.1 Gammaproteobacteria bacterium
CGCTTCAGATACACCGTACTTGCGACCAAGATCACCGGCTTTCGCACCAGCCTCATTCTCCCGCAAAATCGCAATGATCTGCGCTTCGCTAAAACGTCTCTTCTTCATCAGTCCGTCCTTCAACTAAGGGCCGGACTCTAATTCAAGATGGAGGAAATTCTCAGTGGCAGGTCAGAGGTTGTAGGGCGGAAAGTCAGTAAAGAACGTTTGCTGGCAGATATTTACGAGACAGCATCCACCTCTGTGGGGCTGCCGGTTGAACCCGACAGCGACGCCATTCGCATGTTCCGTCTGGTGCTTGCCGAGGGCCGGAGCCTCATCGCCCAACGCAATCAGATCGAAGCGCGTGCCGTGTCGATGCTGGCAGACAATCGCGACTATCAACTGCTGTGCACAATTCCCGGCATCGGTCCGATCAACGCGCTCACGATTTTGGCCGAGGCGGGCGACCTGCGCCGGTTTCGTCATCATCGTCAGTTCCTGGTCCTCCGTTTCCTAATCATAGCGGTGGACCAGTTCAGTTGGGGAGGCTCATTAATCAAACTTAGATTTTAGTTTCTCAACTATCTGACTATTATAAATAGCCAGATTGTTTAGCGTGTGTTTAGGTGATTCTATATAGCTAATTTCTTCAAAAGAAAAATGTACATTAGATGGGAAGAGGCTCTTTAAATACATGCCAAATTCATTGTCGAGAACAACCGCAGGCTTGCCCATCGCCATCGCTTCAAAAAAGGGGCCACTAATTTTACAATTTCTTTTGAACGGGATATAAACCGCATCACTCATGCTCATAATTGATTGATAATTCAGATAAGTGCATTGTGTGTATATGTTGAAATGTGTTGAAAGGCGCCGAGACTTACATATAAAATAGTGTGTTGGATAGAATACTGAAATCTCCTCAATTTGCCTAAGATCCACACTACCACTTGGACAAAAAACCACAAACTCGAATGAACTGGCCCTTCTATTCAATCGGCTGTTGTTAGAATGATCACTAATGTCGTCTGGTGGTTTTACACACGGATGGGGAATATACTCGCAACTAAGTCCCAATTGCCGATACATTCTCGATAGATATGGTGTATAAACCAACCGAAGTGCAAAATTTCCAGCAAGTTTGTGCGAAAAGATGCGGGCCTTGGTTGTTGGAGCTGTATTGTGCTCAAAGCAAGTAACTCCAATTTTTAATAATCGTGAGACATTAGTTATTAAAGGAAACGAGAGAAGATCATAGGAAAGAAGAATTAATTCTGTGGGTCTGCTCCTAATTATTAGCGCCAGAACCCTCCATGCGGTATACAATCTCTTAATCAGGGAAGAACCACATGCTTTGTCCCCAATAGAAACAAAATCATACTCACGATATTCAACTCGCAATTCGGAGCTAGCTAGTAAAACATCACCCTTTTTGTAACAATTCAATAAGTAAAATCGATTTAGAGAGATGTGACCGATCGGCGACATCATATCAACAAACATTTTCATTTTGGCGTTAGAGTCTTTCAGGTTTTGACGGAACCGTATCCTGCATTTTTGAGATAGTTGGCGCATTCCGCTGGTTTTGACCTGCCCCAATCTTGAGGGCCATTGAAAACGAGACTCTGTTCCTCTTCTGTTTGCCACTATTGTGCGGCGTGAGCAATGGGCAGGAGTGCCGGAGCCACCAATAGCGCAGGCGCGGATGCCCATTGCGTTTTGTGGAAGGGCCTTTGTGCGGCAAACTCTTCCGGGGTCTGATATTTCAACGAAGAATGCGGCCGCCTTTCATTGTAATCGATCCGCCAGTTTTCGATGATCCTCTGCGCCTCAGCCAAAGTCGTGAACCAGTGGAGGTTCAGGCATTCTTCCCGGAAGCGGCCATTGAAACTTTCGATATAGGCATTCTGGGTCGGCTTGCCGGGATCAATGAAGTAGAGCTGCACACCGTGATCGTGTGCCCAGCCGTCGAGCGCCCGGCCGCGCAGTTCCGGGCCATTGTCGACAGTGAGCACATCGGGAAGCCCGCGTTCACGGGCGACACGCTTCGACATGGCGACGAATACCGCGCCGCCATCTGAGATCTCGTCGGGGAATTGCAGGAAGGAATTGAAAAATGGTTTGACCAGTCGGACCGGCGCATACGGAACCTGATTTTTATAACGGCCTCTGAGGCCTACCAATTGTTGAGGCGTATGTGCGCGAATGCCCCATTTGGGCGCTTCGAGAAATC
>JAAEPA010000649.1 GCA_024222475.1 Gammaproteobacteria bacterium
CTATGCCGCCAGATCTGTCGATGAGGCGAAACCAGGCAACAAACTGCCCATCGCTACCGCGCAGCAGGTCGAAGCAACGCCGGAGGCCAAAGAAAAACCCCACGTAGGCTTTGACAGCGAAACCACCGTTGCAGGTAATGCCGCCCCGGACCATGAGGTGAAGCCGGTTAATATTCCACAAAAGGTCATCGCCAGAAGCGTGGGGAGCTGGGTGTTTAATGATTTTACAAATGAAACCAATGAGAAATATTTGGAAGAAGCCCCGGGTGCCGCCTCAAATGACCGCATCTCCGTCGTTCTTTATGGTGGAAACAACAGTGTCAAAGGAGCAGCGCAACATTCTACGAAGCATTTCGCGCATAATATCCATGACGTCAGCTATATGGAGATGCGTGACGATGATATAAATCCGAATACCTCGCGCGTTGAGGTCTGGGCAGAAGGTGAAAAGGTGGGTGGATTTCTTATCGGGAATAACGCGTCACAAAAGGATATAGCACGCGCTATCTACAAGAAAATGATGGAAGCTCACAAAGGGCACATTGAGCCCTATTATGCTGTCAGTGGCGAAAAAGAAG
>JAAEPA010000650.1 GCA_024222475.1 Gammaproteobacteria bacterium
CCAGTCTTATAGCGACTTCCAGTTGATCGTAGTATTGAGAGCTATAAAATTGTTTGCTATGTTTTATCCTTTCGCGTAGTGCGTGAGATTCTGGCTGAAACTGTTTTTTGTACTTATAGATCAACGATCTTGTACCACCATTACCAAAGATGTGATGGTGATCATGCTGCCAGTACTGCAACATCTCCGGCTCATATTCTATCCCTAATAATTCACAGGTGGCCTTGATGGTATTCTCGGGGTTCGCAGCAAGGTTTTCGTAAGACATTCGAATCTTTCGATGTTCGGGGAATCCATCGTAAAACTCGTTCATTTGATTTATTTGCCGCATCCAATTCTCGGTCACGTTTTTTATCCCTCTGTCAGGATATTTTCTAAGATAAGAATTGACGACGGCTCGACCATCACGGCCCAGATAGATTAGATAGGGTTCTATGTCATGCCAGGCATGTCTTTTCGATAACTGTCTGCTGAACCAACCGGGGTGCTTACTCGAGTCTATGACAATGGACTTTCCAGACCATTTGAATAAAAAATGATAAGGGTTTATGAAATATCGTGCGAGTTCACCAAGGCCTGAATGCAGCTTCGTCCTCTTGGAGTAAAACAGCTTCAGAATGGGCAATGAGACCTCATCGTTCCAGAATGGACAGTGTTCTTCGCACACACCGCATATATGCGCATAGGGCCTGTCAGAAGGCTTATCCAGCTGCTGCCTCAAGCGATGAAACTCGCCGAGGGAGAATGCATCGGAATGACTGCCTAGGATGAGGTCTAACAAAGTGGACCCACAATGCCCCGGACCCATGATGAATACTATTTTCTTGGTCATACAGTTATTCTAGATTCCCTTGCCAGGCGGTGTCTACAGTATTTTCCTATGAGAAAAGGTATCCGCCGTACGCCTTCCGTTACACGCTGGACGGTGGTGTGAAATGGTCTCGCTGCTATGAGCAGGGACATACCGGCCTGGGAAACGCTGTCTCAAACCGATATGCCAATGATCATTACCTCAAAGGGCAGGACTGTTACCCGTCATTTAGGGCCTTTGTGCTTCCACGGTCACATCGTCGATAACCCAGCCCTCAGCGTCATTGTGCACAGTATCGAGTGTTTCAAAACTAAAACGGAGCTGGATATACTGCCCGGCATAGGCGGCAAGATTCACATCGACCTTTTCGAAACCGCTGCCTGCTGTGTCCTGGGATGGAATATAGACATCTACCCAGCTTATGCCGCCGTCGATGGAGACCTGAACACGGGCCGTGTCGTAAATAATGGAGGCCTCTTTGCGTAGGTAATGCTGAAAGCTAAGATTGACGCCTACCACATTGCTCAAATCGATCGGAACCGAGGTTATCGACCCCGTGTTCGGGCCGCCTGTTTCGTAATTCAGCGTTGTCGCCAAACCGTAGTAGAAAGCGGTTGTCGCACTGTGCGCGCGGTGTGTGCTTTGGTGCCACAGCGCCGGTCCGCCGTTCCCGTCATCGCCCTCTACGATCCAGTTTTCGGATCCCGCTTCCATGTCGTCTTTGAATAATGCGTCGGGGGCAGTGCTGATTTCGGTGATGCTCACATCATCGATGACCCAGCCCTCGTGGTTGTTGTAGAGTTGGTCCAGGGTATCAAAGCTGAATCGGAGATGAATCACTTGCCCGGTGTAGTTCGAGAGGCTGACCTCGACGCGTTGCATCTGAAATCCGTCGGTACTCTGGGAGGCCAGGTAGACGTCCTCCCAGCTTACCCCGCCATCGATAGAAATCTGTACGCGACCGGTGTCGTAGTCTGGTTGGTCCTCCTTTTGCAGAAAATGGTAAAAACTCAGCTGTGCCTCGCGGACTCCAGTGAGATCGATCGGTAGGGATGTTGCAGAGCCGAAATTTGGTTTACCGGTCTGGTAATCGAATGTGTCCAGCTTGCCGTAGTACAGCGCGTTTGCCGTGCTGTTGAAGCGGTGTTGAGACAGGGTCCACAAGGCGGGCCCACCGTTACCATCGCTGCCCTCGATGATCCAGTTCCCCAAGCCGGATTCCATGTCATCGTGGAACAAGGCAGGCGCGGTCGGCAGCTCTTGTGCATAGACGAAAATATCCGGAAAACCATTTAAGTCCCCGGTTACCAGGTTACTGGCATCAGAGGTATAGGCAATGAAGCGCCCATCGTCATTGATCGCGGGCATGTAACTCCCGGAATTTGCGCCATTGCCGGCGCTGTCTTGGCTGATTCGGCTGGTCTGGCCGGTCTGACGATCGTGGACGAAGATATCAGACCAGCCGTTGATGTCATTGGCCACCAGGTTAAAGGCATCGGATTGGAAGGTCACGAAACGTCCATCGGCGCTTATTGACGGCTCGAAACTGAAACCGTTTGCCTCGATGCCGGTACTGTCCACGCTCACCCGGCTGGTCTGGCCGGTCTGGCGGTCGTGGACGAATATATCGGATTGCCCATTGAAGTCATTCACTATCAGGTTGGACGCATCGGATCGAAAGGCCACATAACGCCCATCGGCGCTTATTGAAGGCCAATCACTGTAGCCATTTGCATCGCTGCCGGTCCCATCCACGCTAACTCGGGTGGTTTGCCCGGTTTGGCGGTCGTGGATGAAGACATCGGACTGAGCATTGAAGTCATTGCTTATCAGGTTAGAGGCATCGGATTGAAAAGCAACGAATTGCCCATCGGCGCTTGTCGAGGGCTGATAACTGAAGCCAGACGCCTCGATGCCGGTACTGTCCACGCTCACCAGGCTGGTCTGGCCGGTCTGGCGGTCGTGCACGAATATATCGGACAGACCATTGAAGTCGTTGGCCACCAGGTTGAAGGCATCGGATTGAAAGGTCACATAACGTCCATCGGCGTTTATCGAAGGCTCGAAACTGAAACCGTTCGCCTCGATGTTTGCGCTGTTCACACTCACCCGGCTGGTCTGCCCGGTCTGACGGTCGTGGACGAATATATCGGATTGACCATTGAAGTCGTTGACTACCAAGTCCGGGGCATCGGATTGGAAAGCCACGTAACGCCCATCGGCGCTTATCTCAGGACTGAAACTAAAGCCGTGCGCCTCGTTGCCGGCGCTGTCTACGCTTACCCGGCTGGTCTGTCCAGTCGCGCTATCGTGGACGAATATATCGGATTGAGCATTAAAATCGTTAGCGACTAG
>JAAEPA010000651.1 GCA_024222475.1 Gammaproteobacteria bacterium
CCGTAGCGAGGGAAAGCCATTTTGAGCCGGATATTTCGATTAAATAAGGCGAATATTGGGCATATTTAACGAATTTAATCGGGAAATCTGGCCAAAATGGTTTTTCCGCAGTAGGTTTTCTATTCTCGGACAGGCTCCTAGGAGCCTATTCGCGATAGGTTGGCTCATCCTCGGACAGGCTGCTGGATGAGTTGATTTACTGGCGCCGGACGATCGTTCGTATTCAAGGCGCGATAACCGGTGCATAGCCTAACGTGGTGCGGGCGGATGACGTGGGAAAAGTTTGTCCGTTTGGCGGCGTGTTATCCGCTCCCTCAACCGCGTGTAGTTCACAGCATTTACCGCCGTGCAGCGACTCCATAGTCCGAGGAGTCGGATGCCCGAATCGGGCAAGTTCGGATCTGTGGGAGCCGCAGGCGATTGCTCGCCTGCGGCCACCCGGCCGTGTTCCGCCTTGCTTAGCGATAAATTCGATGTACTCTTGGCTCCCGAAAACCTATCCCTCATGGGTATATAATCAACAGAGGATTCCATGAAGCAGTTTCGATGGTTATCTATCCTATTGCTGGTGATGATCGCCAGTCCGCTGACCGCACAGGAACAATACCACCTCTCCGTCGTTACTGAGCCAGAGGATGCGCGGGTACGTATTATGAATATTGCGCCGCATTACTATCCCGGGATTCGTTTGAGTCCCGGCAGCTACCTGTTGCGTGTCGAGCAGGTGGGCTACCAAGGTTTTGAACGGTGGGTAAGAATACTGGATCACGATTTGACAGTGCATATAGCCCTGCGTTCGGTAACGCCAAGTCGTAGTATTGACGAGGCGGGAAGCGGTCGTCGTGTCGCTTTGGTAATCGGTAATGGAAACTACGATCTGGCACCTTTGAGGAATCCGGTGAATGACGCCCAGGATATTGCGGCCACACTGAGGCGTTTAGGGTTTGACATTATCCTTAGTAAGGATGCGGATCTGAAAGCAATGGAGGATGCGATACGTCGTTTTGCAGTACAGTTGCGACGGGCCGAAATCGGGTTGTTCTATTACGCTGGGCATGGCGTGCAAGTCAAAGGCGGCAACTACCTGATACCTGTCGGTAGTGATATTCAAGCCGAGGACGAGGTACGCTATAAGTCAGTGGATGCCCAATTTATCGTTGACAAAATGCAGTCTTCCGGCAATTCGATGAATATTATCATCCTCGACTCTTGTCGAGATAATCCGTTTGCCCGCAGTTTTCGTAGTAGCAACAGGGGGCTTGCCAGCATGGATGCGACCCGGGGGTCGATCATTGCCTACGCCACGAAACCGGGTGGTGTCGCTTCGGATGGTTCGGGACGCAATAGCGTCTATACCAAACACTTGTTGCGCAACATACTGATATCCGGACTTTCCATAGAACGTTTTTTTAAACAAGTACGCATCGCTGTGTTGGGGGAAACCGATGGGCAGCAAGTACCTTGGGAGTCTTCATCACTGACGAATGACTTTTATTTTGCGGAGTCGGTTGCGATTGCGCCTCAAATGCCGACTGATGCTCCGGCAAAGGGCGCAATTAAGTCAGAGGGAAAGACGCCTATAGCGAGTTTGGGGGAAAAGACACCCTCTAAAAATGGGGTAAATTCTCGATCAAAGCTGAAGACGAAAAACACCTCGACCCTCGTTGGTGACGGTCGCTGGGATTGGACAGTTTTCATTGATGCCGATAAGGAGACATTGAAGCGGATACAGTGTGTGGAGTACACTTTGCACAAAACCTTCCCTAATCCGGTGCGCAAACGATGCAATATGCAGGATCGGTTTGCCTTGAATACCAATGGTTGGGGCACCTTTCGCATCAAGGTCAAGGCATTGTTCAAGGATGGCACGGAAAAATTGCTTTTTCATGATCTTGTCTTCCAGCGGTGACCACCGCGGATACCCAGCCAATCAAGCCCTTGCACTAAAAATTCTGTTATAAAATGGCTTCTAAGCAAGCGTATCAAACCTAAACTGAAAAGAATGATGTGGAGAAAACTATTCGTATTGCTCGTGGTGTTTAAAGGGATCTTTTTGTGTACCGCAAGCGCCGATATCTTGGTCTTGGTCCACGGTTATGCTTCGAGTGCTACTGCTTGGGAGCAGAGCGGAATCAATTCAGTGCTTGCATCTCATGGGTGGGCCCGCCGGGGTATTCTGACCAATACCCCTGCGGGTATTCAAGCCATAGTGGCTCCAGATGCGCGTAAGGTGCTTAATATGTATAGCGTCAATCTGCCGGCAGAGGCGCCGCTTACCTTACAAGCGGACCACTTCAGGGCTATTTTACATAGCATCAGACAGTATCACCCGGATGAAAAACTTGTTTTGGTGGGCCATTCCGCCGGTGGTGTCGTTGCTCGATTGGTATTGCTGGGAGGCAATCCTTACCAGGTTGGGGTGCTGATTACAATTGCCTCACCCCATTTAGGGACGTTCCGCGCGGGACAGGGATTGCAGGCTATCGATTCAAAACCCTTTTTCTGTCCTGGTCCGGGGGTTGATCTACTGAAAAGCATTTTTGGCGGGAGCGGCTACAACTATTTAAGATATTCACGTGGTGTACTATATGACTTGTTGCCTGCCGCACCTGGTAGTCTGCTCTACTGGTTAAATCAGCAACCCCACCCGGAGATTGCCTATTTTTCCATTATTCGCCAAAATCCTTTCACGCTGGGTGACGAGTTAGTACCCGCCTACAGTCAGGACATGAACAACATTCCTGCGTTGTATGCGAGGGCAAAAGTTCATGTAAGCGCAGCGGGTCATGGTCTGAATTTTCAGGACGGTATTCTACTGGCAAATATCCTCGCTGAGCATTTGTAAAAAACTGGATTGGCTGCGTTGCCATACAAACAGAATAAAGGTCGGCAAGGGATTGTGCCGACCTGCGCTACATAAGACCGAGAGGTAGACCACCAGTACCGCGACCGATGTTCTAGGAGCCTGTCCGAGAATAGCAAAATCGGTGATTTCACGAATATTTATTCCTTTTAAATAGTGTTTTTCGCCACTCTCACGCAGTTGCGCCCACCATCTTTCGCAGCATACATTGCTGAATCAGCCGCATTAAGCAAATCTTCCCAAGATTTACCATGTTCTGGGAAGGTGGAAACGCCAATGCTGGTGGTTATGTTGAGTTCTTCGTCATCCTCTATCGGAATAGAATACTCGGCAACCTGATTTCGCAATCGTTCCGCCAGTTCTTCAGCTTTGGGAGGGGATGTCTCCGGGAGAATGACAACAAATTCTTCTCCGCCATAACGTGTTGCATAATCCGTTTTACGGATTGAACTTTCCAATACCGTTGCAAAGCTACGCAGTACGGTATCCCCGATCCCGTGGCCATAGGTGTCGTTGATAGGTTTGAAATGGTCTATGTCCAGCATGAAAATCGACAGAGCGTGGTTATACCGAACTGCCCTGTGTATTTCGTCATTTAACTGTTGTTCCAACACGTTACGGTTATACAATCCGGTTAAGGGATCGTGGAACGAAAGGTATCTTAATTTCGCCTCCATATGCTTGCGCTTAGTGATATTGTGCGACAGCATGATGAACCGGTGAGGTGAAGAGACCCCATCCTTTAGGCTAGTGGATAGTTCAAACCACAATTCCCCATCCGCAGTGGTGAGTTGAATCTGTTGGCCATGAGATTGCCCTTTTTCATCGGCCTCTCTCAGCGCCGACATCACTTGGTCTGCGGCATCGGTAGGCAACATCTCGGACACTGTGCGACCCAACAACTCGGCTTTGCTGCAGGCCAATTCGTTTGGATTCCGTGCCCATAAGTTGAGATACCGCCCCCGCTGGTCTAACTCGAACATCAGATCGGGTATGGCGGCAAGGATCGCGTTTTGAGAAGCAACGGCCTCCTTGAGTGCCTCCTCGACCTGTTTACGCGCTGTGATGTCGTGGATGACGGAGTAGAGAAACTTCTGGCCGTCCATGGGAATGGGGTTGGAGTAGACTTCGACATCTCGGACTTCTCCCGAAGCAAGCCGGTGGCGAAAGTCGAAGTGGGTTTTGAACTTTTCCTTGGCTCGCTGCATCTCGGCGGCGATCTCGGCTTTGCTCATGGTGTTGATGTCAAAGATGCTCATCGCCGTTAGTTCGGACAGTGAGTACCCGTAGTATTGGCAGGCACCCAGACTAGCGTCGATTATCGTGCCGCCATTGGGATCGATAAGCAGCGTCACAGCCTTGTTCTCGGAGAACATCAGCTGGTAGTAAAGTGCGTGATCCTCTGAAGTTGGCATTCTGACCTTATCTTCAAGCTGTATGCGTCCAGTATAAAGGAGTGCTCGGTCAAGTGTGGGGCCTTTGCCGGTATTATGTAAGTCTGTTCATGGCTAGTTCCGGTAGCTCGTAGACAAGTTTCCAATGACGTATGTATTAACAGAGATATTATTTCTTCAGTTAATTCCATAATGTAAGCCACCGGTTTTGCTGGTGCGGTCCCAATAGGCTCTACCGTTCCAGCATACAGTGCGGAGTTGGATGTTCCGGTAAAGCCAGCGCCGAAGAATGAGATAAATAAATACAATTTTGGTGGACGTTGTTCTACTTGGACCGCTCGCCTGCATTGATACGCTCCAGCACTGCTGCATCTGCATCCAGCAGCCCGGCTTGCACCAGCCGGGGCAGCAGTTCGCGCCAGCGTTCATCTCTCCTGAAAATTCCTGCAAATATTGGCGCGGCGGCGTCAGTACGACCGGCATTGACCAGCGATATTGCATGCCAGAATTTCATTTCCAGATTATCCGGTTGCAGCGCCTCGGCCTGTCCGTATTCCTCCAGCGCACCATCGATATCACCACTTTCCAAGGCATGATCACCTAGGTTCATATGTTCATAGGCTGTATTCAGCATCAATAACCGCCGCAGTTCCTTGAGTGGCTGCGGGCTATCTTCAATATGCAGGTTCACCAGGCGGTCCTCCCAGGGCTGGCTACTGGCCTTACCGCTCACGACCAGAATGGCAGCCGACTGTTTGCCGCGCAGATCACCGCCAACGGCTTGGGCCGCTTCCAGTGTCGTCAGCATCCGTTCTGCGAGTGAGCCGTTTGTCTGCTGAAAAGCCACTGCCATGGCTTGCGGTACACCCGGTCTTATCATCAGATTCGACTGTACGGAAAAGTGCTTACCCGTCAGGTGTCCCGCATACTGGATACAGTTCTCGCCCGTGTGCACGGCAACCTGTCCGCCGGCATCAATCATGGCAACCTGACGAACGCCAGGGTTGGCGTCTGCCGCCAGCAGGGCATCCAGGGTGCGTGGTGCACTCAATCCGGACGCCATCAGATCAAGACCGGATGCCCCGTAGCGCTCCTCGATGAACGATTGAGTGGCGATCGCGCCCACACCCGCCTGTGCCCAGGGGACTAGCGAACCTACCGAAAACCAGTGCGACTGAACCGCCACCCCCAGTTGCCCACTTTCCGGGTCATGGGCAACAATGGAATAGGTATGCACCGGTCGACCGCTTGTCAGTGCCGCGCTATTCCCGGCCTGCACGCCGGAAATAACCGGCAGACACGCAATAAGGGTAACGAAAATTCTGTACATAGCTTGTTCTCCTGCGACAAACTGTGCAAACTCGGAATGAGCAATAAACTTATAGTATGCAAATCAGAATGCAATATCTAATCGCTGTGCAAACATTGTGCGGGTTACTGATCGGCATCCTGCTGACCACCCCCGCCTTGGGCATTGATCGACCCTACCCAGGCTTATTTGTTGAAAATGACGACTTATTAATGGTCCTCATTCCACGTACCCCAGAACAAATGGTGGCCTTCTATGAAGCTCGTGGGTTCCCGAAAGCAGCCCTGAAATTGATCGAAAATACCTGTTTTGTCACTGTCCATATTGAGAATAAAAGCCAGCGAGTCATCTGGCTGGAGACAGTGAATTGGCGCCTCAGCAGTAATAACCAGGCACTTCAGCGCCTGGGTAAAGATGTCTGGAATGCCCAGTGGAACGAGATAAACCTGCCCCTGGCTAACCGTGCAACATTCGGCTGGACCCAGCTGCCTGCGCAGCGCGACCTGCAACCCGCCGAGCCGGTTGGAGGAAATATTGTGCTTAATGGTGAGGTCAAAAAGTTTAACCTTGAGGCAGGTTTCATGACCGGCAAGCATAGACGTGGCGCCATGCTGAAAATTCGCTTTCAGGATATTGACTGCCCAAAAGAATGAGGTGCGCCAGTGAAAACCGTTTTCAACCCTAGCCTATCTGTATGCTTCCTGGTGATGATTGCCCTCGCTGCAGGCGCAGAAACATTGCCGGCGGGGATCATGCGCATCAACGGCACTCCGGCACCGGCATTGCAGCTCGACAATCTCGACGCAGAGGCCTATGACCTGGAGGCATCACAGGGACACTGGCGATTCGTACATTTCTGGGCTAGTTGGTGCGGCCCCTGCCGTAAGGAAATGCCCAGTATTGGACGCATGATCACCGATCTCGGCGACAGTCAGCTGGAGATTGTCCTAGTCAACACGGCCGAAACCGAGGATGAAGTATTTACCTTTCTCGGCATTATAGCCCTAGACCTGCTGCCGTTAATGGATACTGATGGACAGGTGACAGAGCTATGGCAACCTCGCGGCCTGCCGGCCACCTACCTGGTAGATCCCGCAGGTAAGATTCAGTACCAGGCCTTGGGTGGACGCGACTGGGATAAGCCGGTGTACCTCGAGTTTCTGCGGAGTTTGGGCTCGCTAGAATCGCGGGGTGATTGAAAAGAAGCAGCGTTCTGCAACCACTCCCTCATGGCCGCTGCGGCCATGAGCTTCAGTTCGGAATCGGTGATCACAAATGCGTTGCAATTGCGAACAAGGCGACTGTTTGAGGCGCAACTTTTCAAAAAACGCGGCATATTCCGACTTTCCCCTTTGAGAAAGAGGGATTTTTGAAAAACTGGGTGCCTCGTTTGTTACATTTGCAGTTTCACGGTCAAAATGTTAGTTTTCCTTTATTCCTTACTTCCTTTTTTATGCTAATGCTTGCCAAGAAAACTTCTAAAAATCAGATTACACTGCCGAAGTCCATTGTCAAACACTTCCCGGATACGGAGTACTTCGACGTACTGGAAGAGGACGGCCGGATAGTGCTGGTACCTCTAAGGCCCAGCCGTGCGGATGAGGTTCGGGCGAAGCTGGCCAAACTGGGCATATCGAAGGAAGATGTCGGAGACGCGATTCTCTGGGCACGTCAAACATGACATTGCGGGTTGTATTTGACACCAATATCATCGTTTCGGCCCTGATATTCTCCAGAGGTAAGTTGGCATGGTTAAGGCAAGCTTGGCAACAGGGGTCCGTGAAACCGTTGGTGTCAAAATCAACCGTTGAGGAACTGTTGAAGGTCTTGACCTACCCTAAGTTTCAACTTACTGGATCCGATCGTGAAGAATTGCTGGGTGATTTTCTTCCTTTTGCCCAGGTCATTGAGGTAAACGCTGCTAGTAACGCCCTTCCCACTTGCCGAGACGAAGACGACCAGAAATTTCTCGACCTCGCAGCGGCTGGCCAAGCCGACGCCCTGGTTACTGGTGATGCGGATTTACTTGAACTAGCCGACAAATCTGCAATCGTCATTACTACTGTCGTAGCATTTCGAAAACTTTTTGGGGCCTGAACAAAGGAACTAAGGAATGCGTATGAAATAACTTCCCCAATTAGCGCCGAATGATCGTTCGTATTCAAGGCGCGGTAACAGGCGCATAGCATCGCTATGTAACTGTTGCCGTAACGCCGAAGACGGACGATAAGGCAAGCTAGATGGGGAAGTTATTTCGGTAGCATTCCTAAGCAGTATAAAGGACCTTTTTCATGCTGCTGATGCGGGCTAGAATATAGACCAGTCCCCAAGTCCTCCATCGCTAGCCGTTGCGGCGTACCGGTCTCCATTACCTGCGACACGGCCATTTGAACGCCTCTTTTTACATTGGTGCCCATACTCGGGTATCTGCATTGTACGTTTCTCCAAGAGCCTTTGCCCGTCGCTCGCCTAGTTACTTGCCTGCCGTTGCGCCAACCTCCTGGAATAGCACCAGCGCCTTCTTGTGCATCGCCACGGCCTGGTCGAGGTCGCCGCGGATTCCGTAGATGTTGCGCAGGTTGCCGTAGGCACTGGCCATGCCCTTCTTGCGCCCTAGGGCCTCGTTGAGTGCCAAGCTTTTCTTGTACATCGCCTCGGCCTGCGCCAGGTCGCCGCAGATTCCGTAGACTTTGCCTAGGTTGGTATAGGTGTTGGCCATACCCTCCTTGTACCCTAAGGATACGTTGAGCGCCAGGGCCTTGTGGTACATCGCCTCGGCCTGCGCTAGGTCCCCGCGGATTCCATAGACGGTACCCAGATTGCCGTAGGCATAGAGCTAATAGGGTCTGGTCTATATTCTAAGCCCCGCCACGGACCTTTACCGCTTAGCGAATTCCCACCAGGAAAGCGGTGGGAGGTATTATGGGGATCCCTCGCCAGGGGTGCATATCGGTGAGGTGCGGGTCGCTGGCGACGATCAGTTCGGCGTCGACCGCCTCAGCAAGCGCAGGAAATATGTTATCTTTCGGATCGATGCAGTCGGTCACGGTTTGGTCGGCAGCGATTTTAGTCACCTGCTGCCGGAACCCAGTAACTAATTCCTGTCTCAACTGAGGCCGAATGTAACTGTCGAACTTGGAACGTATCAATACGGTTTCCAACTCTGCCAGCGTCTCGTCACATATGCATACCTCGAACTGTAGCAGAGCCTTTTCCAGCGCTAGCGCCGGAACGGATTCCGGACGGATCGCAGCGCTTACCAGTACTCCCGTGTCGATGACGATCCGCCTAGCGAAGCTCATGCACTAACCGGTTCACATCGGCATCCGTCAGGGCGGGAGCATCGCCTTCAACCGGCTGCTCGGCTACCTGCCGACGGTAGCGGGAATACCAACGAGCCGCCTCTTCGCGCCGCCTACGTATCTCTACCAGTTCCTGCATGTCATGCCCTGAAACGACATAGGCTACAGTGCGTCCACGGCGGGTAACTTCGATTGGCTCGCGTTGGGACCGGTCAATCAATTCACCGAAACGGCTTTGTGCCTCAACAGAGGTTACGGTGATCATAGCTTTCTCCATGAAATAGCTAAAATGGCTATATTGGCGATTACACCGTGTTTTGCAAGTATTCGGTATTTAGGATAAAGAGGCCAGGCAAGGTATGAGAACTGCTATTCGTATGTTGATGTACTACGATGCTGGGGCCAGTTTTTGCATCGTTATACCAAACCAAACTCCGAACTTCCTTTCGTGTCAAGCCCTTTCGATCCCGTATCAAAGTGTAAAGTAGAATGATCGGTTCCTCCACGATTACGGCCGACTGAGAAAAATTACTTGTGGAAACAAGGATCAAGCGAGCGTGTGTGTGGTTTATGAAAGATCCGGATTAGCTACTGTCCTATTTCGGGGGGGGGGCGTTCATAAGGATTCTGAGATACCATAATCTCCTCCATAGCCCTCCACGACGAAATCAATGTCCTTGTCGCCCCTGCCGGATAGATTGATCAACATCGTTCCCTGTTCGCCTTGCTGGGCGAGCTTCAAGGCAAATGCTATGGCATGAGCGGATTCAACCGCCGGGATTATGCCTTCCTGGCGAGATAGACTAAAGAAGGCATCGATAGCCTCGCGGTCATTTATGGTCTTATACTCTACGCGCCCGATATCTTTCAGATAGCTGTGCTGAGGGCCGACGGACGGGTAGTCTAATCCACTGGCGACGGAATATACCTCTTGCGGTTCACCCTGGCTATCCTTGAGCATATAGGATTTGAAACCGTGCATGATTCCAGGTTCACCTTTTGTTAACGTTGCCGCGTGCTCACCGGCACGATCGATATTCTTGCCTGCGGGCTCTACGCCATAAAGTCTTACGCTCTCATCTTCGAGGAAGGCGGTAAAGAGACCAATAGCATTGGAGCCGCCGCCGATACAGGCGATGATATTGTCCGGTGAGTCTCCCGCCATTTCTTTGAACTGCTGTTTGGCTTCTTTTCCCACGATGGACTGAAAGTCCCTGACCATCATCGGGAAGGGGTGGGGCCCCACCACGGAACCAATGGCGTAAAACTGGTTGACGGGATCCTTGAGATAGCCTTCAAAGGCGGAATCGACTGCTTCCTTCAAGGTTCTTCTGCCATGGGAGACAGGAATAATGGTCGCTCCCAGAATTTGCATGCGAACCACATTAGGGTGCTCTTTCCGTATATCGACCTCACCCATATAAATATCACATTTTAGGCCCAACAGTGTTGCGGCAGTAGCTAGAGCGACACCGTGTTGACCTGCTCCAGTCTCAGCGAGGATCTTGGTCTTGCCCATTTTTTTGGCAAGAATCGCCTCACCCAGACAATGGTTGATCTTGTGCGCTCCGGTATGGTTGAGGTCTTCGCGTTTCAGATAAATATCTGCACCACATTTACTAGACAGGTTCTTGGCATGGAAGATTGGGCTGGGGCGGCCGACGTAATGTTGGTAAAGATCAGACAATTCATCCTGAAAGGCCTTGTCCCGTCTGATACTCTTATAGGCACTGGTAATTTCATCGATGATTTGTTGCAGTTCCTCTGGTACAAAACTGCCGCCGTATTCTCCAAAATACCCAAACTCATCAGGAAGGCTGTGTTTAAAACTTTTTTTCATTCGTCTACTTTGCAATGTTGATTGATGATGTCTTAGGAATGTGAATTAAATAACTTCCCTATCTGACTTGCCTTGTCGCTCGTATTCTACATTGTAACAACACTGACATTGCCTAGGAGGCTGTCCGAGAATAGAGAACCTACTGCGGAAAAGCCATTTTGGCCAGATTTCCCAATTAAATTCGTTAAATATGCCCAATATTCGCCTTA
>JAAEPA010000652.1 GCA_024222475.1 Gammaproteobacteria bacterium
GTTTCCGGTTTCCGGTTTCCCACGACAGAATGAGTGGTTTTGCTGCTACTTTGGAGTGACAGTGCCCCTGATTGGTGCCGACAGGGTACCCCGGCCACCGCCACTTGATCCTCTCGTCGCCCCACCCTTGTAATTTTGTGCGGGGCAACTACACCACTTGTAGCCTTGCGAAGAAGTCTTGTCCTCGCAGCCCTTTTTGATCTGAGCTGCACTGCACGCATCCGCCGCCGCGGTACCGACGCCACCAAAGAACATAAGCGCTGCCGCAAAGAAGCCAAGCACCAGTTTCCGAGTTGTTGATCTTTCCATGATTGTTCCTTCCTTTAGAACGACGCCCAAGTAGGTCATGCCACCTCCTGTAGTGGAAAGCGGTCGTATTTCGAGGCGTGATTTCGCTTCAATGTTTGGTCTTTGTAGAAATCCCAATAGGCCTTGGAATCCCCACTGGATGTCAGCGAACGCAGTTTCAATACGGCTTCTGCGCGTTGCTATCCCCAGCGCACGCCGGTGATGTCCATCCGGTCGTTGACCAAATGACGACAGGCCCCTTCAATAACCCCCGTAGCAATGGGCAGACCCGCGGCTGGGTATTCATCGTATCTGAGCATGTCTTGGTATTTGAGCAAAGAGTTAGCGCAACTATCTACCGCTTCGCGCTCTTCCTCTGAAAGGCCACGCAAGGTTGCGCTACGGCGCATTCCACCGGCCACAGTGCTCACCTTGCCCTGTAGAATCCGCAAGGCTCGCTTGGCCACCCAGGCTTCGGCCTGTTCTGTGCCCGGGGGATAAAAGCAGTACGCCGCTGTCATAAAAGGATTCAAAGTCTTGGCTGAGCTCCACCGCAATCTCTTGGCTCTGGCGCTTAGCGACCTTGCCGCCCGTGCTGCGCTTTACGCGGCTCACCGCTTCGTCAAATGAGCCCTAGGTCACTTCTTCGCCAACGCGTTGGCGTAATCCATGGGAGTATTTATCCCGCGGGAGGTTGAGCTGCGCATCCAGCGGGAAAACACTCACTTTACCACACGCTCCATAACCCAGGCGTTTGACAGCAACCTCTCCGAACAAACTCATCAACATCCGAGTACACCCTGCCCATCGATGGCTGCCTATCACCCCATCGCCTCCGATGACGTGCTCGCGTTTGGGTTCTCGGGCGCTGCGCAGATCAAGATGTCCTTGCAACAGTCGCCTCAGAAGCTCGTTGCCCTGTTGCCAAATCAGCTCCTCTATGTCGCCATGCTCCAGCTCAAGGTTGCCAGCCGACTGTAGCGTTTGGATAAGCTGTGCGAATTGCTCCCGCGCCGCAGCAAACTCGTCTAAACCATGGTGAATAAGGTATGCTTGTTTCATGAGGGGGCCTTCTTCGTTGAGTAGATATGGCTGTGAATAATCCATAGATACCCCGGATCGCTCCCTCTTTCAATAGCGTCCTTTTTGTCTCGCGTCAATTACTTTGTCCGGTTTGGCGACAATTATGATGGCCGGTTGA
>JAAEPA010000653.1 GCA_024222475.1 Gammaproteobacteria bacterium
TATCTACTGACCGTGGCTGACATCCGCGGAACCAACTCTACATTGTGGAATGCCTGGCGCAACGCCCTGCTCACCGGATTGTATCATTCCACCCACCGGGTTCTGCTACGGGGACGAAATATGCCCATACTCAGGGGAGAGATCATCTCCGAAACCAAGGAAACTGCCCTGCAGATCCTGCAAGATGCACAGATCGCTCCCAGAGAATCCGAACAACTCTGGTGGCGCGAGTTCAATGATGATTATTTTCTGCGCCACTCGGCAGACGAGGTGGCCTGGCATACGCAATGCCTGATCGAATCAGGACCACCCGCGGAACCTAAGGTCTTGGTGCGACGCCTCACCCCCCGCGGCGGCACCGAAATATTCGTCTACACCCATGACCACAAACACCTCTTCGCCCATATCACTACCGTCCTGAACCAGCAGGGACTGAGCATTCTGGATGCCCGCATCTACACCACTCAGACAGGATTCACCCTAGATACCTTTCTAGTACTGGAGGAATCAGGCGTCCCGGTAGAGGAAAAATATCGGCTCGATGATATCACCCATACCCTGGTTAAGCTGTTGAGTAACCCTCAACGCCCGCCACCAGATGTGGTCCGGCGTGTTCCCTCCCATGCCAAACATTTCCAGATTAAAACTCAAATCACCTTTGAAAACGAGCCGGACTCACATAACACCCAACTGGAACTGATCACGGCCGATCACCCAGGACTGTTATCTAAAGTGGGCAAGGCCTTTATCGACAGCGATATCCTGGTAGACAACGCCAGAATCACCACTATCGGGGCCCAAGCAGAAGATCTTTTTTATATTACCAATACTAAGCACCACCCGATTGCCAATCCTGAGAAACAGGAACTCATTCGTCATAACATTCTAAAACGCCTCAACGAATTGCCGGGTTTCAATACCCATACCGGTAAATGATTTCAAATAGCACTACCTTTTCTTTCCAGACACCCACATGATCAAAATCAACGAGAATTACCACAAGCTTCAGGCCTCTTACCTGTTTTCCGATATCGCCAAACGGGTGGCGGCTCACCAGGCATCGAACCCGCAACAGACCATTATCAAGCTGGGAATCGGTGACGTCACCCGAGCCCTGCCCGCGGCCTGCATCAAGGCGTTTCATGCCGCGGTCGATGAGATGGCCAATGACTGCAGCTTTCGCGGCTACGGACCCGAGCAGGGCTATGATTTCCTACGTGAGGCCATCGCCAGGGAAGACTATCAAGCCCGGGGTACCAATATCGAGGCCGATGAGATCTTCGTCAGTGACGGGGCAAAATGCGATTCAGGCAACTTCCAGGAGATCTTCTCCACCGACATCACGGTCGCCATTCCCGACCCGGTCTATCCGGTCTATGTCGACACCAATGTGATGGCCGGCCGCACCGGAGAGGCCCGCGATAGTCGCTATGAGGGACTGGTCTATCTCGACGGTAACAAGCAAAACGGCTTCATACCCGATCTGCCTAATGAACCGGTGGACTTAATCTATCTCTGCTTTCCCAACAACCCCACCGGGGCTATGGCCTCCAAAGAACAACTGCAGAAGTGGGTAGATTTTGCACGGGAGAACAAGGCGCTGATTCTTTACGATGCCGCCTACGAGGCCTTTGTTCAGGACCAGACCCTGCCCCGATCCATCTACCAGATCACAGGCGCGCGTGAAGTGGCCATCGAATTCCGCAGCTTTTCCAAGACTGCCGGCTTTACCGGCACGCGTTGCGCTTTTACGGTCGTGCCTAAAGAGTGCATGGCCTATACCGGAGGGGGAGATAAGGTCCCGGTGCATTCTCTTTGGAACCGCCGCCACACGACCAAATTCAACAGCGTCTCCTACCCGGTACAACGCACCGCCCAAGCAGTCTATAGCCCCGAAGGTAAGGGGCAGGTCAAGGAGCTGATTTCTTATTACCTCAATAACGCCAAGCATATCCGCCAACAGATGGAATCCCTGGGCTATGAATGTATCGGCGGCGAGAACTCACCCTACATCTGGATCGATGGAAGGACCGATTCCTGGGAGTTCTTCGATAGGCTGTTGAACAAGGCCGGGGTAGTCTGTACCCCAGGAGCCGGATTCGGCAAATGCGGTGAGGGCTATATCCGTATCAGCGCCTTCAACAGCCTCGAGAACGTCCAACAGGCCATGGTTAGAATCAGAAAAGCGTTGTGAATAAGGGTAGCGCCCCCTAATCCAAACCTTCTCCCCCAGGGGGAAGAAGGAACGATCAAATCGAGCATTTCAGTAGAATTACTTATCGAAGACTAAAAAAACAAGCTATGATACCCCTTCATCCCAGGCCGTAAGAAACTGATTCAAATGGGCCTTATCCTGCGACTGCAGGCAGGAGCGCAGCTGTTCGCAGGCGTGCATATAAGCCTCATCATCGAGATGTCCGCGCAACAGCTCAAAGCGCAGATAGATAAGATAGGTGTTGATGACATCGGTCTCGCAGTAATCACGTATCGAACCGATGTCGCCGTTGAGGAAGGTCTCCCAGACCTTGGCGCCGTTCATCCCCATCTTGCCCGGAAACCCCAGCATTGAAGACAGCTGATCCAGGGGA
>JAAEPA010000654.1 GCA_024222475.1 Gammaproteobacteria bacterium
CCCTCTGCGCATGCGGGTTCTGCTGTAGGGACTGCAACGACCCGATCATTTGATAAAGATTCCCCGGCGCTGTCTTGCCTCCCGAGAAGACGCGCTGGAGCGGCGGTGGTCCGGGTGCACGCGAAGGAGATGGCCGGTTGATATTGCTCGTGCGAGGCGCCCTGTCCATGGCGCCCGGCACATAGCCGGTGCCTACGGGACTGAGAGGCATTGAGTGCGCGCTCGGGGTCTGGGGTTCGTATGAGTTCGAATTTGTGACGACACCGCCAGGACCGATTGGGACCTCATGGGCTTGATTTTTTACAACATCTCCAGGGGCGGGGGACTGCTGAGGACTTCTATGTGCATGTTGCGGAATAGAACGCTGAACGATAGGTTTTTTGTTGAGATCTGGAAGTACGACTTGCTGATCGATCAAGAACTGGTTGAGAGCACCGTAGAATTGAGGAGAAAAGTCATTTATCACCTTTTTAAACAGCTTGTAGCATGAGAGTACGATCTCATGCTCCAAGGGCAGGGAACGCAGTGTATCCTCCAAAGCCAAAACGAAAACACCGGGCCCCAAGGGGTTGTTTTGGGCATCGATCTTCGTACTGTACAGTTGGCTGAGGCGCTGCTCAATCTCGAATAGTACGCTCTGGCATGTGGTTTCGATATGATGTGTGATCTCGGTAATGGCCAGCCAGGCATCGAGGGCATCGTCCCCAACCAGAGACAGGCCAGAGTCGCCATCGGCTGCATGAAAAGCACGCGCCGTTGTCGTGGAATCGGGATTATTCCTTTTCAGCCGAATGGCAAGTGCCTGGGAGTAGGTTTGCTGTATCGCTGAATTCTCAGCGTCAAAGGTTCTGACGGCTTCCAGGTATGCATTCTGCTTCACAAAACCCTCAGCTCCCGCAGCTAGACGCGCAAGCTTGTCACCAACGACTCCGAGATACTCCCGTATCAGGCGCGTACCGTGGTGGGCTGTCGAGCGTACGCAACGCCGCAGCAATTCCTTCTCCACGGGCTGGGGTGAAGAAACGCCAGCATCATGCGTCGTTTCTGGACTCTGGTGGGGATCTCGTGTCTGAGAGGCCTGCGTGGTGTACTGGTGCAATGCCTGTAGCGCCGAAAAGTCTGGATTGATAAACGCCAGTCCCAGACCCGTGCCCATACGACGCGCCACTCGGGCACGGAACCGCAGATCTCTAGCCGAAGCATCCGTAGGAACCCCACAGCTCAGCTCTACAATGGCGTCCCGAACGACGGAAGGAGAAGGTGCCTGAGCTTCCAGGCCAACTGCGGAGTCATGGAACACGACAAACATGCCGCCTATGCAAAAGTCCCTGATCTCACATGGCGTCGCGGAAGACCCCTCCGAATGTAGTTGAGCGGGTAGCCTGACGCGCAGGCGTTCGAAAGCACGGCACTCTTGGTGTGCGGCCGCACCAGTTGCATGGCAATTTACGTTCACAATGACTCGTTGTCTCTATAGTGAGGTACGGCTTCTACCGCCAGTAGTCGGCATGAGACGAGTTTTCTGTAGCAGAGCACAGGGTTTTGAGTAGGCTGGGAACCCCCTAGATGATAGGATGACGTTTGTCTTCTCTAATAGAAAACCATATAAAGATTTTCAGTTTATTCAAGACCTGGAGATTATTTAAATCAAGGAGCTCTGACTCAATCCAGCTCACCCCACATGCAGATAATCGCGGCCTTTCTCAAAACCCCGCTCACTGAGTTCCTCGCCGATGAGTTCCGGGGCCCCATGATTGACCACGTAATTAAGAACAAATGGCCGTGGCTCTCGTGACCAGAGCCAGTCCGGTGAAACTACCGGCACACCTTGGAGTCTGTTACCTACCTTTCTGGGGTCGATATCTATATACGCGACCGGCCGGCATTCTGCTTCTACCAACAGCTTTGAACGCTGGCGGGTCTTGCGTCCCGCCCCCCAAAAAACCACCTCCCGATCACCTCCCAGCCGTTTATCCAGAGCAAGATACCGGGCGCGTATCCGATCAAACGCCGGTCGCTGATAACGAGGATGGGTTCTGGAATGACTGGATGCGTCCACCCGCCAATCCAGCAGGATCCGATTATGTTTGCCAATAGAGTAACCCCGATGGATCAGGCGTAACCAGAACTCATAGTCTTCCGGAAACGCCCCGTCTCGATACCCACCGACGCCCAGCACTACCTGCCGACGCAACATCGCCGACGGATTTGCCAGTGGGGCTTCGCGATAGATCTCATTGGCAATGGCTGCCGGGCTCGCGCAGGTATCCTGCCAGCGCAAGTATTCGCGGCAACCAGGCCCGATCTCGTGTTCTGGGAAGACCTGCACCCGGCTACCCACCGCGGCAATATCGGGATAAGCAACCAGGTAGTCCTGCTGGTAGGCAAGGCGGGTGGGCCGCATGCGGTCATCGGCATCCATACGTGCAACATAATCACCCCGGGCCGAATTGAACCCTGTATTGAGGGCGTCGATCAATCCGCGGCCTTCATTGGGAACGATCCGTATGCGTTCATCGGCGGCGGCTCGCCCCTGCAGGATTTCGGTGGAACCATCACTGCAGTGATCATCTACCACCAGTAGTTCATAATCAGTAACCGTTTGCCCATGAATCGAGTCCAGACATTCATCCAGCGTGCGGGCTGCGTTAAACACGGGCAGGACGATGCTGATACTCACAAGACCAAAACCCTGTTTGATAACTCGAATTTTCTTGGTTTAAGACGCTGCCTTCCCTTTGAAGGCCTTTGAACGTATGCCGTGTTTCTTCAGCAGGGTTTGCAGGTAAGATCGGTTCATGTCCATGCGTCTAGCGGCCTCGGTAACCTTGCCACTGACCTCGTGCAGGGCCTGTTCTAGAAAGAATTTTTCGGCCTGATCGCTGGCGGCCTTCTTAGCCGCTACCAGGGTTAGTTTAGATTTGGAACGTCCTGCCTGAGCATCAGTAAGTGGGCGGATAGTTTCGGGCAGGTGCGGCAAATCAGCCACCTCATCGGCAAGGCAGGAGATACGAAAGATGATATTGCGCAATTCCCGAATGTTGCCGGGAAAATCATAGTTCAGCAGGAAAGTGTGCAATCTTGGTGTCATTCTCAACGGACGACGTTGCAGTTTTTCGGCCGCCTCGTCGGAAAAGAAGTCTATCAACAAGGGGATCTCGTCCCGGCGCTCGCGCAGGGCGGGCAGGGTCACATGGATGATGCTGAGGCGGTAAAACAGGTCTTCCCGGAAGCTGCCCTCGCGAACCATGTCCAGCAAGTTACGGTTGGTCGCCGCAATAATACGCGTATCCACCAAAGTGGCGGTATCCGAGCCAACGCGCTGTATCTCATTAGACTGTAATACCCTGAGCAACTTTACCTGCCCCTGCAAGGGTAACTCACCGATCTCATCCAGAAAAATACTGCCCTTGTCCGCACTCTCGAATTTTCCCTTGCGGTCGCTTGACGCCCCGGTAAAAGCCCCCTTCTTATGGCCAAAGAGCTCGGACTCCAATAGACTTTCCGGAATGGCTCCACAGTTTACTGAGATTAGCGGTTTATCACCTCGGCTGCCGTTGGCATGGATCACCTTGGCCATCAGTTCCTTGCCTGTACCGCTCTCTCCATCGATCAATACCGGCAAATCAGTCGGTGCCACCCGCTCAGCTATCTCCAGCGATTCCATGAGCTTATGACTTTCGCCGAATACCCCTTCGAAGACGAAACTGCGATCAACCAGGGCTTGACGCCGTTGTTTAGCCGAGATTCGCTTGGGTGGACCATTTGTTTGCTCTGCGGTATCGTTACCCTCACCCGCTGCCATCCCTCTGAGCATTCGCTCCTTACGCGAGAGCAGCATGACCCCATCACGCAATACATTGCATTGTTTGAGTAGTTTCTGGATCTCCGGACGCTCCAACCTGGAGGCCAGACGCAAGGTCGAACGAAGCACCTCGATCTTCTCAATCAGCCCGGCATAGGAACTGGCTGATGATCGTTTCAATTCAAATCGTCTCACCCTGCCCCCGAAATCTGCTTATGCACCAGCTGATAATACATGCCCTGCTTGTCCACCAGTTCCTGATGTGTCCCTTCCTCGATAATATTGCCATCGTATAGTACCAGAATCTTGTCAGCAGTCATGACGGTGCTGAGTCTATGGGCGATTACAACGGCGGTGCGCCCTTTAAGAATTTCTCGCATATTGCTAAGGATATTGCTTTCGGACTGGGTATCCAGAGCCGATGTGGCTTCATCGAAGATCAGCAACCGCGGATCATTATAGAGGGCTCGGGCGATACACAAACGTTGCATCTGCCCACCTGAGAGCCCCATCCCGCGCTCCCCTACGATTTGCTCGTACCCCAGCGGCATCTTGCTAATAAACACGTGTGCATCCGCGAGTTTGGCCACCTCGATGACCCTACGCCGATCCGCATTGTCATCACCCAAGGCGATGTTCTCCGCGACGCTACCGGAAAATAGCAGATTGCTTTGCAACACATAGCCGATCTGGGCCCGGTAGTATTCCTTGTTAATCTGATTTAAATCATAGCCATCGACCAGGATCTTCCCCTCCGTGGGCGGATTGAAGCCAACGATAAGCTTGGCTAAGGTCGTCTTGCCCGATCCACTTTGCCCGACGATAGCGACGACCTGTCCAGCCTTGATACTGAAACTAATATTTTCCAGAACATACGAGGTTTCTTTACCCCCATAACGAAAATAGACATTTTCGAACTGAATATCACCCCTGAGATCCGGCAAGGCAACCTGAGACTGCAATTCTGAAGGCTTTTGTTCAGGATCCATATCCAGCACATCACCCAAGCGCTCCATGGACACTCCAGCCTCGTGCAATTCATCCCAGAGACCAATCAGGCTCATTAGCGGTGACATCACACTGCCCATGAGCATATTGAAGGCAATGAGTTGCCCAATGCTTAATTCCTGAGTCAGCACCAAGTTAGCGCCGACCCACAAAATCACAACGCTGGTTGCGGAATTGAATATTTCGCTGACAAAATCCACCAAGGCCTCGAACCTCTGAGAGCGATATTGCACATCAAGTGCAGTGGCATATTTTTTCTCCCATTTAAGGCGTATGGATCTTTCGATACCCATCGCCTTGACGGTTTCCGCACCGCTGATGGTCTCCATCAACACCGACTCCGCGTCGGTAGAGGTCTCAAATTCACGGCGGGCATAGGCTTTGATTCGTGGGGTAATGGCGATGGTCAATACTGCGATTGGGATAACCAAGGCGATCAGCAGTAACGTCATCTTGACGTTATACATAAACAACACGATAAAATAGAGGAACACCATCAATAGGTTCAGCAGTGTACTTATCGTGGATTCAGTCAGAAAGGCCCGAATGGTAGCGTTTTCCTGGAAACGGGCAAAAATGTCACCCGTCCTGCGAGTAGCGAAAAAAGACATGGGCAAAGAAAGCGCATGTTTGAAAAACTGCGACATCATTGTGAAGTCTAGATTGCGCACCATGAAATTCGAAAGCAAGGTACGCAACAGTGTCGTCAACTGGCTAAAGAGGTGGACTAGGACCAATCCGATGATTAACAGATTCAAAAGACTGAAGTTCTGGTGCACAACAACAGAGTCCAAGATATTCTGCACGATCACCGGGGGGGCTATACCCAGCACCTCAATCACCAAGGTAGCCACTACCAGATGCATGAGTATCTTTTTATGGGGTTTAAGATAGCTGACAAAACGCACCCAGGGTGATCGGGTCGCGGCAAGCTGTGCCATCTCGGTTCCGGGTGCAAACAACAGACAGGTTCCGGTCCAACCTTTCTCAAACTCATCCACCCCCATTTTCAGGAAACCACGGGCTGGATCGGCAACCCAGACATTATTCTTCGAGACGCCATAGACGATGATGTAATGATACCCTTCCCAGTGCGCGATGAACGGCAGATCAAATCCCAACATAGAGCGGTAGGTACACTTGACACCCCGTGCAGTGAACCCTAATGATTCACCCACCTTCGCCAGACTTTCCAGGGTAGCCCCTTCGGTAGTGACATTGGCCATCTCTCTGAGTTTACCCAAGGTCATTGGGATACCATAGTGCTTACAGATCATCGCCAGACAGGCCGCCCCACAGTCCATTTCCTCGGCCTGCTCAACGAGGGGAAAACGTTTAATAAGCTGTTCCCCAAGCCCAGGTTTGGAACGAAAATCCAGGAGGATAGGTCTTCTTCTGCGCTCAGCAAGTTTTTTCTGGCGCTGCAACTCTCGGTCGGTAAACTGAATACGATCCTCAAGCACCTGCTTGAGTTTTGGATTGCGTTGCAGAATAAAATTGATAGTCTCCTCAGGAAGCACCAAGAGCACGACATCGGTCTGAGCAACGGCGCCGGCAAACTGTTCCTGACGCAATAAACAAGCCTTCTCACCAAACACCTCACCTCGCCCCAAGGTCGCTATGGGATACTCTTCCTTCCCCTCTTTGTAGGCAATCTTGACCTCTCCCTGACGCACGACGTACAGCCTTCGATCCTCGACACTTCCCTGCTCGAGGATGGCTTGCCCAGGTTTAACCCGCTTTATGCCGACACTGCGAATGACATCCTCGAGTTCCTTCGAATCCACCTTACGACGCAGATCAAACAAGCGGGTTACAAAACCACCTGCGGTATTGATGGCAACATAACTGGTAACGAATCTCTGAGCATCAGCATTCTGAGACAAAACCTGCGTAATCGCCTCGCTGGGAATAACCAGCAACTCTGTCTTAGCCGAAGAGCGCACCGATGACTCATGCCGGTGAGCACGCAAAGCCGCTAACTCGGCGAACACCTCGCCTTGTTTACGTACTCCCATGCTGACTTCTTTACCCCCCTCCTCGATAAACAACCTGACCGTTCCGGTTTTTATCACGCACAATCCATCGGAGACATCTCCAACATTGAAGATTGGATCTGCAAATTGATAATGTTTGATCTCGGCCGCTTCCGCCATTGCTTCCACTTCGGTGGGGCTGAAGGCAGAAAAGAATTCTACTTTGGAGAGAAAATCAACAAGGGATTCGGTAGTCAACGAGAGGACTCCAAGTTTTAACGTGAGTTACGTCCTGCCAGAATTGGGGTTGCAGAGGCCGATCAGCGAGTCGCGTTCAAAGCGAGACAACAGTCGCATAGTTTGCTATGTGACTATTGCAGCAATACCGAATATGGACAACAAAGCAAGCCAGTTGGTCTACTAACTTTGACCGTGTTCTTTTCCTCACAACACCTCCAGCCGATGCTCTTGTGCTCGCGCCTCCAACCACTGATCGTAGACCAGATTGTGAACGTCCTTAAGGGTAGATTCATTGAGTTTTGCAGGATACCTTTGGGTTACTTTGAAGATCTCGTAAATAAGTCCATCTCCGGATTGAAATGGCCCAGCGATATCACCAACCGAGGCATTGAATAATTTAGCTTCGATTTCATCCTCCATCGTTCCGCGCATTACCCTGCCGATCGCTCCACCGGTATCCTTTGTCTCTTCATCTAGACTATGATCCCCTACAAGTTCTTCAAACCCTTCCGGGTCATCTTCCAACAGGGCCATAATTTCTCGAGCCTTGCTCTGCGAATCTAAGACGATATGGCTAATATCTACCGCATCAAACTTTGGGGAATTTGAGCTAAAGTAATCCTCGATCGCCTGCTGGGTACATACGGCCTTCTGCACTTTATCTTTATAAAGTGACTCCACGACATATTGCTCGAATTCGTCCAAAGAAATGCCCAGATCATCAAGGTATTCGTTAGTATCCTTGGCTCGATGCAATCCCAGCAAACGGCGGAATTGATCGGCCCGTTCCTGCACCTCCTCTATCGACACGGTAACACCTTGTTTTTTTGCCGCTGCAACCGCCAACTTGTCGATCATGATCTCGTCGATAAGCTCATCGTATTTGTCATTGAGCTTGAGCAATTTTACGAAATCGTGGGCACTGATCTGTTCATCGTTGATTCGCGCTATTGTCGTCATATCTCATCCTCCTAGTGATGTGAAATACTACCGGGGCATTGATTCATCCAGCGACCTTGCGTAATGGATCCAATGCCATATCTATTAATCTTCGCTTGCGAACGACTATCTCTGCCAATGCAGCCATTCCATAACGTAAGGGGTAGTGAATATTGTCTACTGAAAAGTAGTTGTGTTCCAAGCTGATGCGCCCCTTGAAAATCAGCTTTTTGGATGATTTATCAACCGATGTAGAAGGTGAAATATACTCTAATACGCCTTGAATAAACCCATAACGATGGTAAGGAAAGGCATTGAATTTCAATTTCACTTTCATCCCTTCTCTTAGAAACCCTCTATCTCGTTCCGAAATAGCCACTTGCAGGACCATACGGGCATCTTCAGGCGCGATTCCCGCTATCGGAGTCTTGGCATCGACCTTATCTCCGATCTGGGTGAGGGCCACATTGGTTAGTATCCCGGATACCGGCGCCTTGATGCGAAGAAAATTGTCTTCGTCGATATCTTCGAAGGTAACCCGGGCAGCGCCTTCAGCGACGTTACGAGCGACCCTGACCTGCATTTCAACTCGCCCTTCAGCCTCATCGAGCTTTAAGCCCTCCTCTTCGTACTGAATATACAGGCCTTCGAGAAATTCGGATTTTTTCCGAATCTCTTCTTTTTTCCTTGCATACTCATTCTTTAATTCGATTTCGAATTCATGCAATGAGGCCTTCGCTAACTGATAATCCACTTTCTTTCCTTCGTATTCCTTTTGGCTTTGCTCCACGCGATTCTTAGACACGCCGCCATGGCCAGGCTTATCATAGAGACGCACATATTTCTGCCATACCGAATTGGCGAGTTCTCTGTCTTTTTCGGCCTTCTGGAGTAGCGCCTGAGATTTTCCCAATTTTAGTTTTTGTTGTTCGGCCAGTTTTGCAATACTCTCCTGCATCCTTCGTTCGTGAGTCTGCTCCTCGGCCTCTATTTGCTTTTTCAAAGCCGCAATCTTGTGTTGCATCGCTTTTTTCTGCGCCGGGAACAACTTGGATTTATTCAATGCACTGCGCAGCTTTATCTTAGAATCGAGCGCCCGAGTGGCCGCCTCTATTGCCGTGGATGAATTGATTCTGGCCAGAACATCATCCTTAGATACAGGCCGTCCTTCCGCCATGTAGATGTCCACCAACTCGCCACCAACGGGTGCGTACACACGACGCACATCGAACTCTGGAGCAAGCTTACCTTGCGCCCGAACGATGACATCAGCTCGACCAATAAAAGACCATGCGAAACCGGCAATAAGTAGCGCGAACACAATATAGATCAACCATAAGATAAGGCGCCTGGGCTCAGAGGTAAGTATAGCGACACCCTCAGCACTGTGGTCTTCCAGCGCTAATGACAGGCCTTTCGGCTGCTGCCGACCTTCATTCATGGGCGCTCTCCTCTGGATTAGGAAGAAGATCTAACTTTGCATTGAGTAAAGAAGCTTCGAGCACTAGATTCAAGTCAATGAGCCACTGGCGCTGGCGTTTGACCTCATTCGATATCTCACCACTGAGCCGTTTCCAGGGGCGCGACAAATCCACCCGCAATAGATCATAAAGTTCAGAACCCAGGATTAAATATTCATAAGCCTTTGACAATCGAGCAGCCCGCTTACGATAGGTTTGGGATATCGACCCATCGACCCGATCTAAACCATCGATACGGCCATTCTTTAGGTAGGCAGCCCACTGCTGCTCCGAATCTCGAATGACCTCCTGGGCACGTTGTTGTATGGTCTCCTTATAGCCTAAGAATTCATCCTCGATCGCCCGGTGATAATACTCATCCTGAGTTTGATCCAAGGTGCTGTAAAATGCCACCAGCCGCTGCCCATAATCCTCGGCACCGCGAACCTGTTGCAGGGCCTGATAACTTTGCTCGATTTTCAGGTAACGGTTCAGTTTGTTGTTTATGATTTCATCCCAATCCCCGCCACGCAAACCTTCCAATGTCTCGATAGCTAGTTGCGGTGTACCTGATGCCCAGGCTTGGATCGCCTTTCGATATTGCGCCAACAGATCCTCAGGAGGCAACGCAGTCGCTGCCAATTTACCGGCATGATCTCTAAAAGGTATGGTTAGAAATGCAAGCTTAGTCTGGAGGCTCAAGATCTTATCCAGATCACCGGCCTGTACCGCTGTCTCAAACTCCAGATAATTCTTGAGGTCAGTTTGTAACTTATTGATGCCAGAAATTTTTGGATATCGTTTGGCGAAATCACTTAGGATTGCTGGCAAGGCAGTTGCCTTTTGAGCCGACAGCTCAGTCTCGATCTTGTCCTTCAAATTCTTGATGGCCTTGAGATAGAGCGCCTGCTCACTGCGCAGAGTGCGCAAATTGCTCAAGGCTCGCGCATAGGCTTCTTTAAACTCGGGTTGATATCTCTGCAGTCTGGCCAGTAGTCGCCGATGCCCCCGCGGATCAATTTCCCACCATGCGATCAGCGACCCCATTTCGTCCTCATGTTCAAACAGGACGATAGGTGCTTGGACCCCACCCCGGGCGTTCATAAATCCCTCCAAATCGACTATCCACCCTAGAAGATCTAACATCTCGAGACCGGATTTATTGTATTGAGTCAAACCACTAGCCATTTCCAACAGAGATTTTGCCTCGGTGTATTGCGCCGCATTCAGCCGGCCCAGCCATTTCGGCACTACCGATTTAGCCAATGCCTCGGTGGCTAACTCAATGACCCTGTCATCACTAGGATGATCGCGTAAATAATCGTTGGCAAGTACTATACCCTCTAGAAAATTCTTTTCTGCTAACAATTCCTTTAACTGTTGCTCCTCCGATCCTATGAATGTCAGAGCAAACCCAATAAGCAGCAAACCGAGCATCCCCGCAACCCACCAGACCCATCGGAATCTACCACCGCGCTCCGGCCCTACAAAGACTGTTCTAAGTTCGTTAAAGAATGTATGCGCCCTTGCCAAGAAGCCGGTAGATTTTGATTTCGACCGGGAACGAATATCGGTTTCTCGACCATCATCCAAAGACTGCCTGGTTTGTTCATCACCTCCACCAGCCTTCTCTACTTGTTCAGCATCATCTTGAAGATAAAAAATATCCAGGAACGAAGTGGCCGTCGAAATAAAGGTCGTTTTTGCCTCATCAGCGGATTCGCCAGCGGATTCGCCAGCGGATTCGCCAGCGGATTCGCCAGCGGATTCTTCAGACACCTTACTATGGGTATGGACAACCGTTTCAGGCTCTTTTTCAGACTCCCTTTCTAATTTGACCGTATAGGCAAAAAAATCACCGCCAA
>JAAEPA010000655.1 GCA_024222475.1 Gammaproteobacteria bacterium
CCGGATATTTCATAAATTGCACGCGCCCTCGCTTGATCCTTGTTTCCACAAGATTGTTGCTCAGTCGGCCGTAATCGTGGATACGCCGCTCCTTCGAAAAATCCCTTGTGAAAACAAATCTCTGCGCGATCATCGCGCAAATTCATGAAATATCCGGGATAGTGATCGCACTCATATCACAGAACTTCGATTTTATGAATCAAAAGATTGTATTCTGTAATGCCTGAGCTGCGTAAAAAATGCTGGATACTCAGAAGCAGGAATATACTAAATATGATTTAGCATAGTAGCATATGCTGCATCGATTATAACAGGGGGTGGTGGCTTCGTGCCACCATCTCCTCGGTATTCGGGATCGACCAAAATAGGGAGTATCTGTTTTACATCTGACTAAGGAATGCTACCTAAATAACTTCCCTATCTGACTTGCCTTACCGTTTATATTCGGCGTTGCGATAACAGCTACATAGCGAGGCTATGCGCCTGTTATCGCGCCTTGAATACAAACGATCATCCGGCGCCAGTTAGGGAAGTTATTTCGTTCGCATTCCTAAGGTATAAAACAGAATGGAATATCCCCAGTATTCTATAGCCGATTAGTCTCTGCCTTTGGGTATCTGCCAATGACGAAAATAGGGATTGTAAGCCCTGTAAGGAGCACGTCGACCATAGTAATAGCCATAGGGATAATATTCTCCATGGGAGTAGCCGCGGCGATAGTGATGTGGCGTTCTATATTGTCTTCTTGCTTGCCAGTGGCGGGTCCAGGCATTGGCGGGACGTTCCAGGTAGTTCGGGGAACGCACGTTCCCCCGGGTTGCTGACTTTAGTGGTGGTTTTTTTGCCGCTTGCGGTGAGATGGTTTTCGCAATCCTGGCATCGGAGATGTCTTCAGCGGTTATGGGTTTTAGTTCGCTGGCAGTAGCTCCTTGGCCCGAGGAGGCAGGAGGAGCCGTGCTTGCCCGCTCAGCAGGTGGGGTGGGAGGCTGTTGCGTAGATATAGCCTTGGTCTTCTTGGGTTCAGTTGCCAGTACGCCTTCAATAGGTCTTTCCGGTGACGAGCCAACAGGTCCTTGGGCTTGATCTTCAGGGCCGCTTGCCTCGATTGGCGCAGTGCCGACCGGCTTTTCACCCGGCGTGGGCTCAATGGCGGTGACCGATTGCTCATTAACGGATGGTTCGATGGCGGTAACTTCGGTCCCAAGGTTTGATTCTCTAGATACCAATTCAAGATTACCGGTTTCTAGCTGAGGACTGGGGCTTTTCTCTGCTCCGGGAGCTGGAGGAGATATAATGTCGATTACCTCTGAGGTCTCAGCGGGTATTGCTTCTTCCGTGAGAGAGATAACGTCTTCAGAAGTTGTGGTATCTGGGGATTGTGTGCTCGTTATGACGAGAGATTCAGTTGATTCTGATTGGATCTTTTCCGGGCCCTGGGTTGGGCTGATCTGTTCCGCTTTAGCCTGAGCCGTTGTATCGGTGTTTTCCGTGGTGGGCACAGGGTTTTCATCCATAATGAGTGGGCTGGGCGCGATAGATTGTGTATCCTTCTTTGCAGCTGCGGGGGCGGGACTTTGACTTGTAGTCTTGTCTTCGATTCTCTGCAGATTATTCAACAGGTAGAATGCCGCACCTACAAGGGCAAGTAACATTATCCAGGGCCGCAGGGTAAACTTCTTTTTCTTGCTGCTGTCGGTCGAGGGGGGTGTTACAGCTTCTTTGTTTGCTGCGACCGGAGCCTGCTGGGCTTGATCAGGACTTACTTTGTGAGTTTCCTTTTGTTTAGCGGCCGTTTGGTCCGCTGCCTCTTTTTCGGCTTGCTTTTTCGGAATGGGTTTTTTCTTGGGTGTGGGTTTCTTTTGAGGGGCAGATTTCTTTTTAGGCGCCGCCTTTTTTATCGGTGAAGCCTTTCTTCCAGTGGCTTTCTTTTTTACGCTTGCCTGTTTATCTGATTTTACACCTTTTCCTACTGGGGTTTCGTTATCGGCCATACTTATGCGTCCCTATTAATTAACGATTATTCGGCGCCAGTTGGACAACTTTCTTCGTCTGCATTCCTAAGACATAAAAAAGATACAGTGTGAATCCTATCATATTAAAACTAAAGAAAGATTATTGTTATGGACCGATTATGAAATTTCTATGCAGTTCTATTCAGCCACACGGCGGATCTATGCTGGTTAGATTGTCATTCTAATTCAACAGCTAACAGGCGAAACTAGATAAATCCGTTACTCAGAAAAAATTACTAAAGAATCAAATAGTTATGATTGTGATTGATTCTGAATTTGTATAGTAAGCGCATAACTTCTGTAAGTAACTAGCCGAGAGGAGATCTGTCAGGCAACCAGCCCTAAATGCTGTGGGGTCCCCCCAACAGTGGTATTCGCTCTCAAAATAGGTGTCGGTATCATTTTGTTCTGCCATACAAGGCTAATGAAGTTTCTGAATTCAAGTTTACGTGGAGTTTTTTATGTCTGATCTAGACGATATCGATTTTTTCAGTGGTATGGCGGCCTTCGAGGCCAAGCATTTTTCCCGCGCCATACAGCTATTATCCCCGTTAGCGGAAATAGGCAATCTCGATGCCCAGCATCGCGTAGCGATCATATTTCAGAATGGTTTGGGTATGGCGCCCAATCCGCTGGCAGCATATAAGTGGATGTACAAGGCAGCGCAGGGGGGGCATGCCCTGGCTCAACATGGCCTGGGATTTATGTACCTGGAGGGTGATTGCGCGGAACGCAATGCTGCTGAGGCCGTCAAGTGGTTCACCCTGGCTGCGGAACAGGGCCTGGCGGGCTCGCAGACCACCCTGGCCATGATGTATGAAGAAGGGCGAGGGGTCGACAAGGACCCCGAAAAGGCCAGGCAATGGTATGCTAAGGCCGGATTCAAACCCTGATCTCGATTGATCGGTCCCTCCATACTTAACCCTCTCATTGCACTATGCGCCCAGCCCATTTGTTCTCCGTCTTGGAAAAGGAATTCATTAGTACCCGTCACGGTTACCATACACCGGTCATGCTCTGGGGGCCGCCGGGGGTGGGTAAATCGCAGTTGATGAGCCAGGTTGCTCAGCGACATGGGGCGCCTATAATCGACATTCGTCTTTCTCAGATGGAGCCCAGCGATTTGCGAGGTATTCCGTTTCGGGTCGGTGAATTGGTCGAATGGGCGGTTCCTGCTATGCTGCCGAATATCGATCGCCACGGTCCCGAGGGCATCCTGTTTCTGGATGAGATCACCTCGGCGGCGCCCAGTGTGTCTGCCGCGGCCTATCAACTCATACTTGATCGCCGCCTGGGCAATTATTCGGTTCCGCAGCGGTGGGCCATAGTCGCCGCCGGTAACCGCCAGGGCGATCGTGGTGTGACCTACACCATGCCTGCTCCGTTGCCAACAGGTTTTCCCATTTCGAGGTGGATGTTCATCTGGATGACTGGGTGGCTTGGGCCTATGACAATGGGATCGATGGACGGATTATCGGTTTTTTACGCTTCCGCCCGGAGTTGTTGTTTGATTTCGATCCGGCTCACAATCCGGTGGCTTTTCCCTCGCCGCGATCCTGGGAGTTCGCTTACCGGGCCTTGCAAAAATTTGAACATCATTCGCCTGTGATACAGGGCTGTCCAAGGAGGGCCCCTGGGTTTACGAGCCCTGGGAGGACTTCGAATTGCCCAGGCGGTTCAGTGGCGTATGTGGGTTTTTTAGTGGCTGCACCGGATAATTTACCCCTGGACGGTATGGCGCACTCCGATTGGGCGGCGGTCGATGTCCAACTTCAGTCCCTGTGCCAGGAGGGAAATCCCTTTGCCATTCAATTGTGTCGGATCCTGAGTGCCGCGGGACAGGGCTTTCTGCGCGTCGCCGAGATGGCCTTGCAGAAGCCGGCTAATCAAGATGTAGTGGTGGCCTTGCTGGAGGCCATCAGCGATTATTTTGCTGCTATTCGCACTGAGAACAAAAGACCTCGAGATATCGATGCCATTAAGCATGAGGTCGAGCGATCATGGGATGAGTCAACCGCGCTCAGGGAGGTGCTCGCCTTGACGCCGCAGTGCAACGGCCCGCTGCGGGCGATGTTGGCATTGTCCTTGTACAGTGAGCAATTGGTGGCCCCCATATTCGGTGTTACCGACGCCATTGGCACGGTGATGCGAAAAAGGATTGCACCTATTTCCCATTTCACCATGAAACAGTTTGAATTGTTCAGGGGCAACCGTTTACAGGTTTCGTCATTCCGGCATGGAAAGCCGGGATGACGGTTTTATCGTGTATGTCGTGAGCGGTTACGTACTAAGGGGCTGTCACAAAATAACTTGAGGTTCTAGCTTGTCTTTTCGCTCCTGCTCAGGCGCTATCCATCGTTGCGTAGGACCACTATGCGCCTCTTGATAGAACCTGACCAGAAACAAAAATCCGGCGCTATCATTGCCCAACTTATTTTGTGACAGCCTCTAAGTTCGCATCCTGAACCGTTGCGAAGCTTAATCGAACTTGAATCTGTTTCCACAATCATGGATACTCCACCGCCATGAGGCCAAATTCAGGGGTATAGAAATACTCCAAGTTCATTTATGGCTTTATTATGTGCAATGGTGGTTCGTGTCGGTTCCTCCGCGACGATATGCTGTAAACCCCGCCAGGCCCGGAAGGGAGCAACGGTAGCAGTGGACTCGGGTGCCGGGGTGCAGCTGACACGAGCTGCCTCCAATCTATGCCCCATTTTGCATGGACTCAATATGACCTTCCCTCGGTACAGCATTTCTTCTTTTCTTTAGCAAACACTTTGGAGTTTGCTGATTTGGGTACAGTCAAATGAGTTACCAAGTACTAGCGCGCAAATGGAGGCCAAAAAACTTTACGCAAGTGGTCGGGCAGGGACATGTGCTGCGGGTGTTAGTCAATGGATTGAACCAAGGGCGGGTGCATCATGCCTATCTGTTCACCGGTACCCGGGGGGTGGGCAAGACTACCCTGGCGCGTATTATTGCCAAATGTCTAAATTGTGAAACGGGGATCAGTTCACAGCCTTGTGGACAGTGCGACGCCTGCCGGGAGATAGACGAAGGGCGCTTTGTCGATTTGATCGAGGTCGATGCGGCCTCGCGTACCAAGGTGGAAGATACCCGCGAATTGCTGGAGAATGTCCAGTATGCCCCCACTCGTGGCCGTCATAAGGTATATCTTATCGATGAGGTTCATATGCTTTCCGGGCATAGCTTCAACGCCCTGTTGAAGACCCTGGAGGAGCCGCCGCCCCATGTGAAGTTTTTGTTGGCGACCACGGATCCGCAGCGGCTGCCGGTAACGGTGCTATCGCGTTGTTTGCAGTTCAATCTGAAATGCATCCCTGTGCAGACGATCAGTGCTCAGCTGCGTTATATCGTGGAAAAGGAATTAGTCGAGGCCGATAAAACAGCGCTGAACCTGTTGGCCAAGGCGGCTGATGGTAGTATGCGTGATGCCTTGAGCCTGCTCGATCAGGCCATTGCCTTCGGTAAGGGACAAGTGGCTGAGGCCGCAGTCAACGATATGCTGGGTTCTATCCCGAAAACCCATTTTTCCGCGCTGGTTTTGGCGCTGGCCGCAAATGATATCACTGCCGTCATGGAATGCGTCGCGGGGTTGGCTGAACAAAGCGCGGATTTCCATGGGGTGCTGGTCGAGCTTCTGTCCCTGTTTCATCAGGTAGCGCTCTATCAGAGCGTGCCTCAGGCAGTGGATCAGGAGACAATGGATACGGAACTGATATCGAAACTGGCAGCGGCAATGAGTCCGGAAGATCTGCAGCTATTTTATCAGATCGCATTAATGGGGCGGCGCGATCTTCCCTTGGTGCCGGATCCTAAGGCGGGATTCGAGATGATCCTGCTGAGGATGCTTAGTTTTAAGCCCTTGAAGGCATCTGCCTTGACGGGAAAAGAACCGGTATCGGTACCATCTGAAACGGTTCCTCCGCGCAGTGATTCCAAGCCAAAGCCTCGTCAGCCGAAGGCCCGGGCGCAACCGAGTACAAAGCAACCTAGCACGGTTCGCAAAGGCCCGGCTACGGCGTCGGTAACTGGCCCTGCTGAGAGCGATTTGGATTGGCCCAGTGTCCTGCGGCAGCTGGGGCTAAGGGGAGTGGCCTATGCCTTGGCCAGCAATCTCAGCCTTAAATCACGGCGTCCTGGGGAAATCTGTCTGGTGTTGGAGGCCCAGCACGCGCAGATACGAACCAAGAATGCCGAGGCCCGTTTGCAGCAGGCGTTGGCCAGCTATTTCTCGGAAGACCTGCGCCTGCGGATCGATGTCGAGTCGCATGCTGCTGAAACGCCGGCCCAAAGGCAAAACCGGAGCCAGGCCGAAAAGCAGCAAGTCGCGGAACAATCGATAGAGAATGATTACCTTATCCAGGGTTTGAAAGAGCGCTTTGGAGCAAAGATAGTGCCGGGTTCGGTAAGGCCCGTGACCGATACCGAGGACTGAATTAGACATTGAATATTGCGAATAGGGGATAAAAGATGAAGGGTGGCATAGGCAATATGATGAGGCAGGCCCAGAAGATTCAGGCGGATATGGTCAAGGCCCAGCAGGAATTAGCGAACATGGAGGTTACCGGGCAGTCCGGTGGCGGTCTGGTCAGCGTTGTGATGACCGGTAAACATGAAGTGAGACGTGTAAGTGTAGACGATAGCCTGGTGGGTGATGACCGGGATATGCTCGAGGACCTGGTGGCTGCGGCCATCAACGATGCTGTTCGCCGAGTGGAAGACGCGACCAAGGACAAATTTTCAGGAATGACGGCCGGAATGGGGCTTCCTCCAGGAATGAAGCTGCCGTTTTAGCATTAAAATGTCGGATGTTGCTCTGTTACAGCAATTAATCGAAGCGTTGAAGTGCCTGCCGGGGGTGGGAAACAAGACCGCTCAGCGCATGGTCTTTCATCTGCTGGAAAGGGATCGTCAGGGGGCGCTGGTGCTCGCAGACCGCCTCCATGAGGCAGTGCAGAGGATCGGTCATTGCAAGCAATGTCGCACCTTTACCGAACACGAGATCTGCCGTATCTGCGCCAGTGCGAGTCGCCATCGTGATCAGCTCTGCGTGGTGGAAAATCCCTCGGACGCCATGGCCCTGGAAAATAATACCAATTATCGTGGTTTGTACTATGTACTGATGGGCCGGTTGTCACCACTGGATGGTATCGGTCCTCAGCAACTGGGCCTGGACGAATTGGAGGCACGCCTCGGCGAGGGGCAGGTCAAAGAGCTGATTCTTGCCACCAATACTACGATAGAAGGAGAGGTTACGGCACATGTTCTGGCGGAGATGGCAAACAAAAAAGGCATCACGCCGACTCGAATCGCTCAGGGTGTCCCCATGGGTGGAGAGTTGGAATACCTGGACAGTACGACTCTATCATATGCCTTTGCGGGTCGGAGAGAGTTTTCCGATGCCGAGTGAATGATTATCCCTACCCGATCATTTTGTCCTTCGGGGTGCGATCTGGGAAAGTAATTTCCGATAGTTTTTCAACCGTCTGACTGTGATCTCCCCTCGTTGCGCGGCATCATTAACGGCACATTTGGGTTCAGTGGTATGGGTACAATTGTGGAACCGGCAATGACCAAGGTAGGCGGAGAATTCAACGTATCCTTGATTAAGTTCTTCCAGCGTTAGATTGGTGGGTCTAAAATCCCTTACTCCAGGAGAATCTATGAGTTTCCCACCGTCATCGAGTCCATATAGGATGGTATTGGAGGTGGTGTGTTTGCCTTTTTCACCGGTCTTGGACAGTTCACCGATGCGGATGTCCCGATGGGGAAGCAGGATCTTGATCAGTGATGATTTGCCCACCCCAGATTGTCCTACCAGAATGGTCGTTTTGCCATTCAACTGTGTTTTTAAGGCCGCGATACCGTTATGGGTTTTGGTGCTGGTGTGCAAAACGACATATCCGATCTGGCGATATTGTTCTGAGATGGTGCGCAGATCCCCGGTATCGCAGCCCAGATCGGATTTGTTGATGATTATGATGGCCTCGCAAGGTAGCGATCTCGCGGCGACAAGAAGCTGATCCATCAGTTCCCAGCTGGGTTCGGGGAGACAGGCGGTGACGATGCCCAGTTGGTCGATATTGGTTGCGATGATCCGAGCTGAACCGTATCTTGCGGAGCGCAGTAGTTCATTACGGCGCGGCTCGATGGTGGTAATCAGCTTGGAACCGGAGACTGAGGGTTGCCAGCGTACATAATCCCCGCACATGGCTTGCCCAGTCCGCCGTTTGGTCGAACAGCGGTGAAACCTTCCATTGTCATCTTCCACGATTGAGGTTGGGCCATGATGGGTGATGACGCGCCCTGGAAATGGGCCGGAATTATCAGGTGGAACTGAAATCAACGGTCGCGAGCATCGAGGTGTTCAGCGCCAATGGACCCACAGCAGTCTTCACGGTGTCGGCTTGAATTTATAATAGTGAGTATTAAGGAACTGCACCACATCCATAATATCTTCTTCAAACCACTTGAGTTCAAGATTGGTCTCGCATCTGCGTACCTGATTTTCCAGTTTAGTCAGGGAGCTCACGCGCCGGTCGTCGCGGATGTAAAGCAGATCGCCCTCGCCGCCGCCGGACATTCCCACATGGCAGGCCTTGCAGTGCGTTTCGTGCAGTTCTTTACCCTGCTCGGCGTCTGCTGCAAAGCTCGCTGCTGTGAATAAGATAAGGGGAAAGAGAAAGAGAAAGAGAAAGAGAAGTAATGTTGCATACGTATTCGACATGGATCTAGACTCCTTCGTTAGGTAAACTATTCATCGTCGGTAAGTATACGTCATAACAACGCAGGAACTAAAATGACCATAGATCCCGAAAACCTGATTTGGATCGATCTGGAGATGACCGGGCTGGACAGCCGCCGGGACAAGATCATTGAAATCGCCACCCTGGTTACCGATAAACATCTCAACGCAATCGCTGAGGGCCCGGTGATTACTGTGCACCAGAGCGATGAGGTGCTCGCCGGCATGGACGAGTGGAATACTCGGCAACATGGGCAATCGGGTCTGGTAGCTCGGGTCCGTTCGAGTGGCTTTGATGAACTCGATGCGCAACGTGAAACCCTAAAGTTCCTAAGCCGGCATATCCCTGCGGGGGTTTCCCCGATGTGTGGCAACAGTATCTGCCAGGATCGCCGTTTTCTGGCCGAGTCGATGCCGGAACTGGAGTCGTTCTTTCATTACCGGAATCTGGATGTGAGCACCATAAAGGAACTGGTCCGGCGCTGGGCCCCTGATTTGGCCAAGGGGCTTGAAAAGAAATCGACTCATCTTGCCATGGAGGATATTCGTGAGTCCATTGAAGAACTCGAGTACTACCGGAATTGCTTTTTCAAACTATGATTCTGTACCTGTCTCGGACAGCCTCCTAGGAGTCTGTCGGACTTAGGTGATCGTAGCGAGGGAAAGACGGTTTGAGACGGATTTTTCGATCGTTTGAGGCGAATAGCCGTAGCTATTTAACGAAAAGGATCGGGTAATTTGTCCAAATCCGACTTTTCCGCAGTAGATCTTCCTAACTCCGACAGCCTCCTAGGTGGGAGTGCTATCGTTTTTGTTCGTAGACGATCTGGCCGCAAAATTGTTGGGGATGAGTACCGTACTGACATTATTCATCGAGGCGTCCTTCTCGGGGTAATCTAGGATGTAATGCAAGCCTCGGCTTTCCTTGCGGATCATGGCGCAG
>JAAEPA010000656.1 GCA_024222475.1 Gammaproteobacteria bacterium
GGCTACCAACGTCTGCGCAACGGTCAAGTGGCACGAACGGTTCGCGAATCGGCCATCCCGGAGGAAGATGTCAAGGCCGTTATGGAATTCATCGCCAAGTATCCCGAGGCAGGGGCCGGTAAGATTCACCTCAGCCTGCTTGAAAATGAGGCTGCCTACCTATCGGTGGCCAATATCAATACGGTGAAACAAGCGTTGGGCGATATGGTCGATGTGGCCTATCAACAGCGCAAAGAGGCCGAAAAGTTGTTGGAAGCTGAATTACGCCAAAACCTGGCTGACCGAAAAGCCAAAAATTACCATCATCGTCGGGCACAATATCCTAATCACATCTGGGCCATCGATTTCGTCAATATCAAGTTTCAGGGCATGCATCTGGTCGTCTGCCTCATCTATGACGAATACTCTCAAAAATATCTCTCTCTGTGCGCGGGTTTGACGGCCGATCACCAGTTGGCTTCCCGGTGCTTGCAGGCGGCCTTGGATCACAGCTCGCAAAAGCCGCAATACCTGCGCAGAGATAACGGGAAACCCTTTGAGACGGAGGCATTTCAACTCAAGATGGGTTCCATGGTGGATTACCCGGTGCCGCCTCATAGTCCCTGGTATAACGGCAGTCTTGAATCATGTAATGGGAGTCTGAAAGCTTCGGTCAAGACCTACGGCATGCAGCAGATGATCAAGGACCCCAGTTGCTATCGCGAAGGGCGAAAAGACCCGGAAATCGCCTTGAACATCCTGGACGGTATCCTCGCAGGAGCCCGGACAAGACTCAACCAGGAAATTGCCCGTAAAAAACACCAAACAACACCTGCCAAGGCCTATTCAGGTCAAGTCCAGGCCGCCAAGCAACGTTGCAAGGCCTTTATCGCCCGGAAACACCAACAGCGTCGCGAGCGAATGGCCAAAATCCGCGCCAACCCCAAGCAGGGGTCCACTTTGAAATCCTTAACCGACAAGGCCAACGCCATCGGGAAGAGACTCATTGGCCGTTTGAACACCAATGCTCTCTTCGTACTCAATGAAGTCTTACACCACCGCTTTGGGATGTTCGAAGCA